>DGJT01000045.1 GCA_002387565.1 Akkermansiaceae bacterium UBA4589
CAACACAGGCTTGTTTATCAAATTGTAGAGAAAGATAAACTTGTTAAGGTCATTAGTGTTTGGACTCATTATGAGTAGGTTTTAATTCCTAAAACCTTTAAGCTTCTTGGGGGTCGGTCCTTTGATTTTTGATTTGACAGATAATTTTGTGATTCTTGAGGGTCAGCTAGCTGTGTTTAATCTGGTTGTTTAAACTTTACTAACTTGTTGTTGTTTTTTATAGTCACTTTTATGAAATCGATGTTGTTAGTTGTGTCTTTGGTTGTGGGTTTGTTGGCGTTGGTGAGTTGTGCTTCTACTAGGGAGCCTACTTATAAAGCGCGCACTCCAACTACGGATGAGAGCAATGTGCCTTGGAATCGTCCAGAAGCTGGCGAAGGTGCAGGCATCTTAGGTGGCTTACTCAATAGAGAGTAGTTGCCATGACCTCTTGAGTAGACAGTTTATTAGCTCTGCCTGCTGTCAAGCTGGAAGGTTTGTCCAGATATATAGGGTTGCTCTAGGTGTAGATGAGCGATGAATTTGGCCGCGTTGTCTGCGGTGTTGAATTGTTTGAGCTGGTGTTGCTCTAGGATGGCTTGCTCGCGCTCTGGGCTGAGGTGCTTGGTGAGTGGGCTTGGAATAAAGCCCGGGAAGACGCAGTTGCTACGTAGGCCTTTGTTGCCGTATTCTTTGGCTATGCTTTTGCTGAGGCCTAGTAGGGCGGCTTTGTGGGCGCTGTAATTAGCCTGCCCTAGTGGTGGGTGTATGGCTGAGTAGCTAGAGAGGAAGATGATGTGACCTCCTTGTTTGGATTTGAGTAATTTACGTAGGCAGGATTGTGCGCTGAGAAAGGCTCCTTTGAGGTTGACCTGGTAGCTGTGATCCCATGATTGGCTGTCTTGTTTGTGGAGGATTTTGTCGATGGTGACGCCAGCATTGATGATACATAAATCGAGGTTGTCTAGTTGTTTGATGTAGCTCTGGGTCTGTTCTTTTGATGTGACATTGAGCTCATGTTTGCTGGGTGCGTGCACCTGATGCCCCAGTTGACTGAAATGTTGGTTGATGCTCTGGGCTAAGAAGCCGTGACCTCCTGTAATGAGGATGGATTGTGTCGAACTCATGGGTGATTACGGTGCTGCAAAAAAGTCTTTTAAAAGCGTTAAAAAGGTCTGAGGTCTTGGGTTTTAAGCTTGATGCTTTCGATATCATCTTGGAAGACAGCTTCTTGAGAAAAGGGTGATTCGATGAGGATGTCAGAGGCTTGGGTGTCTGACTGAGTTTTGGTTTGGTTTTGTGACTGAGGGTTTCTTAGGATATTTAAATTGGGAATGTTGGTTTGGGCTAGGTAGGGGTCTTTGCCTTTAAGTAAAGGAACTTGTATAGCGTAAGGTAGGTAGCTGGTGGCTGTTTTGGATTGTTTGGTGTCATTAACAAGTTGCTCGTTGATAAAATCGAGGCGGTAGAATGATAAGGCTTGGTTGTTACGGTCTATGATGTCTCCCTGGCATTCTTTGAGTGAGGCTCTTGCGGAGGATTGTGAATTTTGTGAGCTAGCCTTGGGGGCGTAGAAAGCGTAGTTGGGAGATTCAAAGCCTTGTTGTTGGCAGGCTCGGCAAATTTGGTTTTGAAAACTGACATTCGATGTAGGTAAGCTGGTTCTGGAGCAGATGGTCGTTCTATTGTCGTAATCAATGCTGCGTGGGTTGATACTGTAGTTTTTTGCCATGTGTTGCATGAGTGTGTTCCAGATAGGGCCGGACAAATCTTTGCCAAAGGCATTGGGGTAGATAGTTTGATTGCCGTTAAAAAAGCCAACCCAAATACCACAGCTATAGGGAGCAAGAGAGCCGATAGTCCAAGCATCGCTAAAGTTGGCTGTTGTGCTGGTTTTGACTGATAAGTCTTGGTTTTTGTAAGGGTTCCATAACTCTTGCCATTCTTTGAGGTAGCCGTGTGGGTGAAATACTTGGTCATAGAGAGCTTGTTTGAGTTGGGTCGAGACTAAGTGTAGTGGGTGAGAGATGTGACTAGGCTCTGCAGTATTTAAGCGTTCTTTTTTATAGATGACTTGGTGTTGGCTGTTATGAATTTGGTTGATGATAGATTCATTTTTAATCGGGTTTTGCGGTGTGAGTAGAGCCTGGTAACGGTTTAGGGCTTGAGTCAATGATGTTGGGTATTGTCCAGAGAGCCATTTAGGCAGGTTTTGCTCTTCTGCGCTTAGGTTTGAGAAGTCAAACCCCCAGCCAGAGCTCTGTTTGAGTATGTTAGAGACGCCATGCTCGATACCTAGAGTAACTGTAGGGTTGATTTTGGATTGGATGAGTGAATGATACAAAGAGATGTTGCCTTGATATAGGGATTGCGCCTGCTCTTGTCCCCAAGCTCCTAAAATACCTTTGCCGTCATGAATACCAATAAAACGGTTGTCCAAAGGCTCGTCAATCACACGCTCGTTCAGATGGCCTCCATCCTTAAGGTAGGCAGCATAAATAAACGGGATAAACGCTGTGCCCAGTGGGCGTTTGCCTGATTCGATGAAGTCATACTGCGAGTGGTTGAAATCTCGTCCGCCTATATAGGTGATGATTTCTCCAGTTTGGTCGTTTTTAATCAGAATAGAGCCTTGTAGATATTTAGGGATTTGGTCGCTTGAATGGTTTTGGTAGAGAGGATGCCTGTAATTAGCTGTCTGCTCTATAGACAGGAGGTGTTGCTGTAGTGTTTTTTGGGCGAGGTCTTGGAGCTCTTTGTCAATGGAGGTGTAGATGTGGAAGCCTCCTTGGGTAAACTCTTGGTTGGTAATTTTGGATTCGAGCTCTTTGAGGATTTGTACGTAGAGGTGTGAGGTCTGTCTCTTGAGAGGTTTGCGGTTGAGAGTGTGTGGTGAATCTTTGAGCTCTTGGTAGAGGTCTTGGTCGATGATGGATTCATCTCTGAGGCGCTTGAACACTTGTTCACGGGCAGATATGTGTCTTTTGCGTGTAGGGCCAAAGGCGCTGGGGTTTTTAATGGTGCCAACGAGACTTGCTGATTCTTGCCAGTTGAGTTCGCTAGGTTCTTTGCCAAAATACCCTAGTGAAGCACTACGAATACCGTAATAACCTGAACCAAAAATAATTCGGTTGAGGTAGAATTCTAAAACTTGGTCTTTGGTGAATTGCTTCGTGATGCGTCTAGCAAGGAAGAGCTCGACTAATTTTCTTTGGAATTGATTTTCTCCACGTTCTTTAGCTTCTTCGGGGAGACGGTAGGCATTTTTGGCGAGTTGCTGAGTGAGAGTACTGCCGCCTTGGGTGACTTCTTTGTCTTTGATGTAAAGGTAAGCGACCCTTAGTAAGCCGATGTAATCAATGCCGTCATGCTCGTAAAAACGTTGATCTTCACCAGCGATGAGAGATTGGATGAATTTTTGATTAACATCTTTGAGTTTTACTGGACTTCTGTTCTCAACAAAAATACGTCCTAATTCTTCGCCATTTTTGTCATAAATAATACTAGGAAGCTCAATATTATTTATTAGGGATAAATCATAGCCTTCGGCACGCTCCCAATAGGGTTTTAGTTGGATATAGATATAGGCGATAACGACTAAAGCTACTAGCATACCAACCATGAACGCCCATTTAATTAAGCGTTTTAAAATGCGTGATTTTTTATGCGGCAGAGTAGTTGACATAGAGCTGTTGTTAGCTATGGCAAGTTATACTAAAGATTGGTTTCTTAGTACAATTTATTCTGAGTTTATGTGTTTTTACTACAATGATGAGCAGTAAATAAATTAGGGAACAAAGAATTAAAAGCGATATAGAAGAAACCAATAGGAAAGATGCCTAAGAGGATAGCCCCTACATAATTATGGTTACCAAGAAAGTGACTCACTAAAAAGGTAAAATAACAACCAAAGAGTATTTCAAAAACAACGGTGAATGATTTAATAGGGCGGTAGAGTATTTTTTTGACAGGAATACTGCTGTCGTGAGAAATGCAATATTTAGGGGTTCTAACAAAGCTGCTATGCTGGTGAAATACAGCTTCTAAAACGGCTTTAGCATTATTGATGGACATGCCTACACCGACACCCATAAGCAAAGGGAGTTTAATGAAAAAGGATAATACAGAGCCTTTGTTGAGTTGTAATTGAGAAATAAGGTAGAAAGAAATAAGGGATATAGTTCCTAGACTATAAATAACGACCTGCATAAGGATATCTAACCATGTAGGTATTTCTGGGCTATCGAATCCAGGGTTCAGCAGAACAGCTAAAAGCAGTAGTAGTAAATAGGCAAAATTAGAAGTGAGATGGCTAGTCGCTTCTAGTTTGACAAAGAAGGGTGCTTTGCTCTTCCAAATAGTTGGTAAAATTTTAAGGCAGCATTGAATAGCGCCTTTTGCCCAGCGGTGTTGTTGGCTCTTAAAACTATTTACATCAGGTGGTAATTCAGCTGGTGTTTCTATGTGATTTAAGAAGAGGAATTTCCAACCTTTAAGCTGAGCGCGATAGCTTAAATCCATGTCCTCAGTTAGGGTGTCATGCTCCCAGCCGCCAGCGTCTTCGATCGCTTGTTTTCTCCAGATGCCAGCAGTCCCATTAAAGGTAAAAAATCGGCCACTGCGGCAACGTGCTGTTTGTTCGATTTGCAGGTGCCCATCAAGGAGTATGGCTTGAATGCGGGTGAGTAGATTGTAGTTGCGGTTAATATGTCCCCAACGGGTTTGCACAACCGCTAAATTTGGGTTGGTAAAGTAGTGAATGGTTTCTTGTAACAAGGACGCTTGAGGGCTAAAATCAGCATCTAAAATTAACAAGTATTCAGCATCGGTGTATTTGAGTCCGTTTTCTAAGGCTCCCGCTTTGAAACCTGTGCGGTTAGTGCGGTGGTGGTAATCTACATGGTAACCTAGAGCATTTAACTCCTTGGCTTTGTTTTGAGCTATTTCTTGAGTCTCATCGGTAGAGTCATCAAGGATTTGGATGTGTAACTTATCCTTGGGATAATCTATTTCGCTGACTTTTTGTAAGAGGCGCTCAGTAACATGCTGCTCATTAAAAATAGGGAGCTGTACGGTGACCTTAGGGAGCTCAGCAAAATTAGATTGAGGCTGAGGCATATAATTTTTATGCTTAAAATAAAGATAGAGCATCAAAAAACGATGCGCTCCATAACCGCACAGGCACAAAATAATCGCGCTGTAACAGATATAATAAATCATAAAATTTTTAAGAGTCTAATAGAGTAACCTTAGATAAAAAAAACCTCATGCTGAGAAGACCAATGGTCAATCAATCATGAGGTTTTTTTGATTAAGCAATTAAGAGCTTATTTAACACCTTTTTTACTCAAACGAGTACCGCGGGTAGCGCCTTGTCTCGCTTTGAAACGAGGATTAGTTTTACAAATAACATAAAGAGTGCCTTTGCGTTTAACAACTTGGCAGTCTGAGTGACGCTTTTTTGCTGAAGCGAGTGAAGAAAGAACTTTCATAATAGGATGGATCAAATACAATTTTATTCCTGACTTAGGGTCTAAGTGGAATGAGCGGACGCGAATTTAAGCAAAAAGTTCTTAGCTCGACAAGTCTTTTTTAATATGAAATAATCTCGCCATGATTAATGATGATGTTTCAGGGCACTTTGATGAACCAGATATAGATCTAGAACAATCTCTAAGACCTAAGGATTTTGTAGGTTTTTCAGGGCAAGACAAGGTCGTTGAGCGCTTGTTACTCATGATAGAAGCGGCCAAACATCGTGAGGATGTATTAGAGCATATTTTATTATGTGGGCCTCCTGGGTTAGGTAAAACAACACTAGCGACAATTATTGCTCAAACTGTAGGCGCTAATTTACATACAGTATCAGGCCCTCAAATAGACAAAGCGGCAGATTTAGCGGGTGTGTTAACCAACCTAACCAAGGGTGATATCCTCTTTATTGACGAGATTCATAGGCTGCATCCAGCGATTGAAGAGTATCTATATCCAGCTATGGAGGATTATAAATTAGATATCATGATTGATAGTGGTCCTTCTGCTCGATCAGTTGAGTTAAAATTACCTAAGTTTACTTTACTGGGTGCGACCACACGTTCGGGGTCATTGACAGCACCGCTTCGCTCCAGATTTGGTTTACTCAATCGGATGGATTATTACAACATTGAGTCATTAAGCCAAATATTATTACGCTCATCTACTTTGCTAGGGGTTGAGCTACTGCCAGAAGGAGCTAAAGAAATAGCTCTGCGCTCACGTGGCACACCACGTATCGCTAATAATTTACTGCGTTGGGTGAGAGATTATACTCAGGTTAGAGCGGCGGGGATTATTGATCAACCTGTGGCGATTGCAGCTCTGCAGATGATTGATATAGATGAAGATGGGTTAGATGAAATGGATAAACAGATTTTAGAGGCTCTCATCCATAAGTTTAATGGTTCACCTGTAGGGCTTAATACCTTGGCCATGGCACTAGGTGAGGAGAGCTCTACTATTGAGGAGGTTAATGAACCATTTCTTATGATGAAAGGATTCATCAAGCGCACGCCTCGAGGGCGCGTCGCGATGCCTGCAGCCTATGAAAAATTTGGTTTGCAGATACCGAGTGGCTTAAGGCAGGAGCAACCAGAACTTTTTCAATAATAGTGACTTCTATTTGCGGGGCAATAGTTTGTATTTTAGATTATAAAGCTCTTTAAATAAAACAAATACAGTATGAATGACTTATACTGTATTTGTTAAAGTTTTGGAGATTAAAGTGGCTTAGTTTTTAATGACTTTGCCCGTGGAGTCAGTAAACTTGCCTACAATAATAAGAATAAGGTCAATTAGAGTCCATATACCCATTCCTCCAAAAGTCACAATCATAAGGATGCCTGTTCCAACTTTGCCCGCATAGAAACGGTGCACACCAATAGAGCCTAGAAAGATACAGAGTAATAAGGCGGCTACGAAACTTTTGTCACTTTTTGCTAATTCATTCATCATAATTAATATTCTTAAGTTAAATTACCTAGAAGTAATTTGAAGTATCATAACAGCAGTAGTATTTCTGTCTAGTTGTTTTTTGAGATAGGAGTGTTTGAGGTTTTTTAGTTGTTTTTGTTATTTTTAATACAGGTTAAAAATTAATGTTTGATGTTTTTTAGTTAATTTTGTTGATTTTTTTTAATTTAAAAAGTAAGGTTTGGTGGAATTAACTACATTTTATGAATTTAGACGGCGCACAAGCATTATTGAAAACACTCAACAGTTTAGGAATTGAGTATATCTTTGGATACTCTGGGGGGGCAGCTCTACCTATTTTTGATGCTCTTGAAACTACAGACACTAATCTTAAGTTTATTTTAAGTCGTCACGAGCAAGGCGCTACACACATGGCTGATGGTTACGCTCGTGCTACAGGTAAACCTGCTGCTGTACTAGTGACATCAGGACCTGGTGTGGGGAACACGATTACAGGGTTAATGACAGCTCAGATGGATTCTGTGCCAATGATTTTGCTCTCTGGTCAGCAAGTGACATGGATGTTAGGTAAGGATGCTTTTCAGGAGGCAGACACATTTAGTATTAGTTTGCCAGTAGTTAAGCACAACTATTTGGTGAAAAATACAAATGATATTCCACGTATAGCAAGAGAGGCTTACCATATTGCGACTACTGGTCGACCTGGTCCTGTATTGATTGATTTGCCTAAAGATATCACCCAAGGAGAATTCACAGGCTCATTAGATGCAGAAATTAATTTACCTGGGTACCATCCAGAAAAGGCCTTCAATATTGATGAGTCAAAAATTGATGAAGCTATTGAGTTAATCAAAGAGGCTAAAAGACCGCTTATCTTAGCAGGTCAAGGTGCTATGATAGCACGTGCAGATAAAGAGCTTATGGAATTTGCTGAGACATTGGGTTGTCCAGTGACTAGTACTCTCTTAGGTAAGGGTGTGTTCCCTGAAACTCATGAATTAGCCTTAGGTATGTTAGGTATGCACGGCACGGCTTATGCGAATAAAGCTGTAGTTGAATGTGATTTAATTATTAATATTGGTTCACGTTTTGATGATCGTATTTTAGGTAAGACTGAGATGTTTTGTCGCAATGCTAAGAAAATTCATTTTGATATTGATGCCGCTGAAATTAATAAAATGATTGAAGTTGATGTTGCTATTATTGGTGACGCTAAGGCATCGTTACAAGCTATCAATAAGAAAATTAAGCCACTTGAAACTCAAGAGTGGCTCAAACATCTCAACGGCTATAAGAAAAAATACCCACTTAATTATAAAAAACAAGGTGGCCTTAAAATGCAGCAAGTGATAGATGAGTTTTATCAGCTCACAGAGGGTAAAGCCATTATGTCGACAGACGTAGGCCAGCATCAGATGTGGGCCGCTCAGTTTTATAAAAACCATCAATCTTTTGAATGGCTTAGCTCAGGTGGAGCGGGGACTATGGGATTTGGTTTTCCTGCGGCTATTGGCGCAGCTTTTGCTTGTCCAGATAAGATTGTAGCCTGTGTGGTAGGTGATGGAGGTTTTCAGATGACTCTCTGTGAATTGGCTACAGCGGCTATTCATAAATTACCGATTAAGATTCTTGTTCTTAACAATCACTACCTCGGTATGGTTAGACAATGGCAAGAGCTATTCTTTGATGACCGTAAATCAGGTGTAGATTTAGAAGGCAACCCAGATTTTGTTAAGCTTGCAGCAGCGTACGGAGTAAAAGGTTTTAATATCAAGCGTCCAGTAGATGTAAGAAAAGTATTACAACAAGCCCTCGATTATAACGATGGTCCAGTGCTTATTAATGCTGAGTGTCTCAAAACTGACAACGTGTTCCCGATGATTCCTGCTGGAGCACCACTCGAAGAAATGCTCATTGAACGTCCAAAAGGTCAAATGGCCAAACCAGAAGGATCAACTTAAAAATTAAGAATTGAAAGTGGATAATTGAAAATGAGTCAAAATACAGTTCAGTATAAATCCTACGAATTTGCATTAAGAATTATTAAGTTATCTAATTACTTAAATAAGGAGCATAATGAATATGTATTATCTAAACAATTATTAAGAAGCGGCACTAGTATAGGAGCTTTAATTAGAGAAGCTGAACATGCTCAATCTAAATTAGACTTTATTAATAAAATGAGTATAGCTCTTAAAGAAGCAAATGAAGTCGATTATCGGTTAAGCCTATTAAAAGACTCAAACTATTTAACCGTAAAAAACTACGAATCAATCCAACCTAATATAGAAGAACTTATTAAACTATTAGTGAGTATTGTTAAAACCAGTAAATCTAACTTAAACAATTAACCTAATAATTTTCAACTATCCATTATCAACTATCCATTAATTTATCATGTCTAATTTCTCTTTACCAGAAGTTCACACACTTTCTATTTTAGTTAATAACCAAGCAGGCGTATTGATGCGTATCTGTCAGGTCTTTGCTCGTCGCGCCTACAATATTGATTCTCTTGTTGTATCTAAGGGTTCTAAAATTGAGTTTTCACGTATGACTATAGGTCTTATTGGTGAAAAAGAAGGTCTAGGACAAATCGTCAAACAACTCGACAAGCTCGTTGATGTGATTCATTGCTTTGAGCATAACCCCTCAGAAACTGTAGTTAAAGAGCTTATGTTGGTCAAATTCTTAGTCAAACAAGAAGACCGCACCGAAGCCCTCCAAGTCATCGACCATTTTGAAGGGGAAACCCTCGATTTAACCTCAGAATCCATGATAGTCATGTTCACAGGTGAAAGTGAAAAAATGGATTCAGTGCTAGAAATGCTCAAAGAGTTTGAGATTGTGGAGACAGTCAGAACGGGCAAGGTTATTATGGCACGCGGCCAACTTGAAACGTAGGCGAGAGGGCAGGAAAAGCCTGCTTTTATTTCATTTACTTCGTTATCTGCGGGCATAGCAGTAGGTTTCTACAGCTAGCCCTTGAGAGCCTCGTATCTAAAGCAAAAGCAGCCTTTTTAAACTAACTCTAAGTTAGATTGAAATTATCTCGTTGTAAATCGAATATTGTTCTTTCGCTTACCAAAAATTAAAGGGCTAACCACCGACAAGATAAGTTCCATATGTTAAGCATAGTGTTGACGGAAAAGCTTTAGATCTAGATGGCAATAAAGTTAGCCATTCATCTAAAGAAGCTCATATGCCAAAAGAACAATTTGAATATAAAAATAAAGATGAATAATATATTAGAGGAAACTATCGATTTAATAATAGATAAATCAAAATTGCAGGAATCTTGGTTAGGTATTTCTTCAGATAATATTTCATCATTTGAAGAAATATGTTGTGTAGTATTTGATGATTATAATATTGAGTTAGTTATTAACGAAAGCAAAAATCTTTCAAATATAGAATTAACTTTATTGAAATCTTTTAGAGATACATTGAATGAGTGTTGTAACCTTTTTGCTGAACATTCATTACCAAAAAATATTTTAAATAGTAAAGAATGGAAGAAGGTTGAACAAGCAGCGATTAATTTAAGAGAATATTGGGTAAAAAAGGATAAGAAGCTAGATAAATCATAGGTACAACTAATATGTAGATTATGAAAAACATCTTATCATTAATCATAATTACGGTTGTTGATTTCTATGTCTTCTGTGGTTAATATCTTCTTCTTACAGGCCTTTGCGTCTTGGCGGCTTTGCGCGAGGTTTTTATGAAATAAAAAAGCCAGTGTGACTATTCACACTGGCTTTTTGTTGGTTAGGTCATTGATGTTGAACTTAGCTCATTATCAATTTTTCATTATCCATTTTCAATGCTTGGTTAATTTTTGTTTTTATGGGTGAGGCCGCTGATGATGCGGGCGCCACGTTGGAAATTAACGTAAGCGTAGAACCATTGGAGGAGTACTGAGATTTTATTCTTAAACCCTACGAGGTAGAGTAGGTGGATAAAGAGCCACATGAGCCAGGCAATAAGCCCTGTCATCTTAAAGATGCTAAAGCTCGCAATCGCTTTGCTGCGCCCAATAGTAGCCATACTTCCCTTGTCAAAATAAGCAAAACGTGGGCGTTTTACTTCGCCTGGTTTTTTGTTGAGTTTGAGTTCAGTTTTAATGAGGTTAGCGACGTGCTTACCCATTTGAATAGCTGCAGGAGATACACCTGGTACTGGTTTGTCTGCGGCGTCTTTCATGGCGACGATGTCACCAATAGCGAACACTTCTGGGTGATTTGGCAGTGAACAGTCTTTCTCCACGAGGAGCTGACCACCACGGCTTGTAGGAACGCCTAATGTTTGGGTGATTTCTGGAGCTTGCACCCCAGCTGCCCAAATAATATTTTCTGCGTGAATGGTCTCATCCGCGAGCTCTACTGTGTTGGCTGTGATATTTTGCACAGGTGAGTTGAGTTTGACTTCTACACCGAGCTCTTCGAGGGCTTCTAAGGCTTTTTGTGGGAGAGGGTCAGCAAAAGTGCCTAAGACTTTTGGTGCGGCTTCGATGAGAATGACGCGTCCTTTGCTTGGGTCAATGTTTGAGTAACTACCTTTGAGTACTTGGCGTGCAAGCTCAATGAGTGAGCCTGACATTTCAACACCAGTAGGTCCGCCTCCAACAACGACAGTTGTCATGAGTCTGTTTTGTTCTTCTTCATCTTTGCTTACTTCAGCTTTTTCATAAGCATGCAGTACACGACGACGAATCCGCACAGCCTCTTCTAGAGATTTCAGTCCGATACAATGCTCAGCCCAATGATTGTTACCAAAATAACCACTGACAGCACCAAGACCAATAATGAGGTAGTCGTAGCTCACGTTGTTGCCGCTAGCAAGTTGTACTGATTTTTTGTCTAGCTCAATTCCCATTACCTCATCCATAAGAACATCAATGTTCTTATCCATTGGCAATGTTGAGCGAATAGATTTAGCTATATCAGGCGTAGAAAGTTGAGCCGTAGCTACCTGATAGAGTAGTGGTTGGAATAAATGGTGATTATTACGGTCAATTAAAGTGACTTGGCAATCGGCTTTTAAAAGTTGTTTGGCAGCATTTAATCCACCAAAACCAGCTCCTAAGATAACAACATGTTTTTTTGTGCTTTGACTCATAGTATAAGCGCCCCTCTAAGGCGCGCTGGAGGGTAATCTTAATAACCCGTACTGTCAAGTTGAGATTAGGCAAAATAGCCTTAATAAATATGCACTTATTTAAGCGGTAATAAATTGCTTAAGTGCGGCTTCAAGGTGTCCATTGACATCGTGATTGATGGCCTCTCTACTCATGCGTATAGCATTATGAATAGCTACATCTGATGCTCCACCATGAGAAATCATGACATTGCCTCTGACACCCAGTAGCGGGCTACCTCCTACTTGGTCTGGGCTGAGTTTTTCTTTGACGCGTTTGAAGGCTCCACGAGCTAATAATCCACCAAGTTTATTAATAGGTTGGCTCATGATTTCTTCTTTGAGCATATTGGTGAGAGCTTTGGCTGTGGCTTCGCAGCTTTTAAGGACAACATTGCCGACAAACCCTTCGCAGAGAGCAACGTCTACTTCGCCTGTAAAGAGGTCATGGCCTTCTATATTACCAATAAATTCAAAAGGGAGGCTGTCGCCATATTCTGCCACTAATGCTTTGAGAGCTTTAAAGGTTTCTTTGGTGAATTCTGAGCCTTTTTCCTCTTCTTCGCCATTAGATACGAGTCCAATAGTTGGGCGTTTAATATTAAATACGTTCTGAGCATAAACACCGCTCATGATGGCGTAAGCAATAAGATGCTGAACTTTGGCATCTGGATTAGCGCCAGCGTCCATAAGGTTGATGACTTTGTGTTTGTTAGGAATAGGTGAGGCAATGCCTGGTCTTTCTACGCCTTCGAGCAGGCGTAGTTTGATGGTGGCGGCTGCAACAGCAGCACCTGTGTTTCCAGCTGAGATAACGGCTTGGGCGTCACCTGATTTGACGAGGTCTATAGCCACGGCTACAGATGATTTTTTCTTTTTACGTAATGCGAGAGCGCCTGATTCATGCATTTCTACAATTTCGGGAGCATCTACAATTTCAATGCGTTTGTCATTGAGTTTTTGAGCTTTGAGTTCGTTATAGATAAGCTCTTGAGGACCTGTAAGAAATAAGGTTTCAATATCAGAGTAAGTAGCTAGTGCAGATTTACTACCTGCAATCATGGCTTGTGGAGCGTGATCGCCACCAGCTGTGTCTAAAGCAATTTTCATCATCTAAGCTAAATATAAATAAAGGGTAAAAGCAAAAAAAACTCCAGCTGTTCATAAGCTGAAGTTTTTTTAGTTAATCAAGAATGCCTTGATTAGGCCTCAATATTGAGAACTTGACGACCGTGGTAGAAACCACAAGAAGGACAAGCAATGTGACCAGGAATTTTAGTTTCACATTCTGGGCAAGACTTAAGTAAAGGTTTGCGCCAACGATTTGCACCACGACGTGAGCGTGATTTCATTTTTGAAGTTCTTCTTTTTGGTGCGGCCATGATAAAAAAGGTTTTTAAGTATTAATAAATCGAGCTTTTGTCTGTAATTACTTAAGTTTTTAAGACTTTTTTTGCTCTTGGGAAGACGTAGTTACCATATCTTCGAGTTCTTTCCAAGGATTTTTTTCATTTTTTATGGATTCTTCGTCTTCTTCTTGATGCTCGTAATTCGTGTCCCACTGACAGTCGGTTTTAGTGTCTGCGTGCTCGCATTTTGGGTTGTCTGGAAAATTGAGAATAATCTCTTCTGCGATAAAAGGCGTGATATCCGTTTGATGACCTTGTACAGGTTCGCAAAGCTGGCTGTTTTCGAGAGTGATTGTGATACGTGAGTTTTTAAGGCAACGTACACAATCATAATTGAAACTTGCCTGTAAATTAGCTGAAATCTCTATGTCGCTTTGTGGTCGAGTTATTTCGAGCTCGTAATAGAGAGGAGCGATAAATTCAATATTATCTTGAGCTCTGAAAGTGAATATAGAGTCGTTAACCTCTCCTTCTAAATATAAGCCATCAGCAGGCAATTCATGATGGTTAATATTCCAAGGTTCAATGCTGGCACTCATAGTTATTAGTCAATAATTGATGTAGCTTTAAGTACTGCAGATAGTTGGTATATTCAAGCTTAATTAGCTTTAGGTTTTAATTGATAAACTTTTTATATGTACCTTTATTAGTAAATGATTGCTCTTGGATTCTAGATGCGAGAAATTTTACGGAAAAAATCTTATGCTTTAATCTCTAGGGCTATAGGTAAATTTATTTCTTTTTATGCTATTGTGTTAAAAGATACTACATGTTTATTTAATGAATAATAACATTGAATTTTAGATGATTTATATCTAGCTTGATTTAAATTTATGTCAGCTGCTATTACCTTACCTCTGCAAAATAAAGCTCAAGCCATTAGTCTTGAGGGGGTTTACGCTATGTATAAAGTGGCGCTTAAGTCACGTTTGCTGGAGAATAAATTTTCTAGTTTATATAAAGCCGGTAAAATTTTAGGAGGCGTGTATGTAGGTAATGGTCAGGAACTTATTAGTGGTGCTTTAGGAGCTTGCTTAAGAAAGGGTACTGATTTTTATGCTCCTTTGATTAGAGATCAAGCAGGGCGTTTGGCTTTTGGTGAGAGTCTGTTAGATTCTACACGTACGTACTTAGGTTCGGTTAAGGGACCTATGCGTGGACGTGATGGTAATGTGCACCGTGGTAGACCTAAGGAAGGTTTATTCGCCATGATTAGTCACTTAGGAACTACTGCTTCAGTAGTTTCAGGAGCTTTAATGAGCGAGCGTATCAAAGGCACTTTAAAAGGTAAGGTTGGAGCGACTTGTATAGGAGATGGGGGTACCTCAACTGGCGCTTTTCACGAAGGGGTCAACCTAGCTGCTGTAGAAAGATTACCTTTAGTCGTAGTGATAGCTAATAATCAGTATGCGTATTCCACGCCTAATTCTAGTCAGTACGCCTGTGAAAAGCTCATTGATAGAGCTAAAGGTTATGGGATGGAAGGTTACAGTGTTGACGGTACAGATATTGTAGCTTGTTTAGACACTGTTGCTACCGCTGTAGACAGAGCCAGAGACGGGGCAGGTCCTCAGCTCATTGAGGCCAATTTTTTAAGATTATCAGGACATGGAGAGCACGATGATGCTTTTTATGTAGATGAAGCAATTAAACAATCAAAACTAGGTTCAGATGGTTTAGTTAATGCCAAAAATTTCCTTATGGAGCAAGGCATACTAGACGAGAAGAAATATCAAGATTTACATGATTCTTTGCAAGCAGAAATTCAAGAGGCAGTAGCCCAAGCTCAGCAAGAACCAGATCCTGATCCTTTCAAAGATGATTGGTGTGCATTATCATCTAATTTAGTTTAGTATTGTATTAGGGTTTTTGGAAAATGAGTATTACTTACATAGAAGCAATTAAACAAGCTCAAGACGAGTGTTTGGCTGAGGATGATTCAGTCTTCATCTACGGGCAAGATATTGGTAACTTTGGAGGCGCTTTTAAAGCGACTCAAGGATTAAAGAAAAAATATCCAGATAGAGTCTTAGATGCTCCTATTAGTGAAGATGCCATGATTGGTGTGGCTATTGGTGCTGCGATTAACGGCATGAAGCCTATTATTGAAATGCAGTTTGCTGATTTTTCCACAGTAGGGTTTAACCAAATTGTGAATAATGCAGCTACACATTACTTTCGTACAGGTGTTCCTGTTCCGATGACAGTGCGCCTACCGTCTGGAGGTACTCCTGGTTCAGGCCCTTTCCATAGTCAGTGCCTTGAGAGTATTTACTCACATTACCCAGGTTTAGTGGTGATGACTCCTGCTACAATTGAAGATGCTTACTATATGCTCAAAGAGGCGGTTCAGATGCCTGATCCAGTTATTTTTTGCGAACATAAGTTCTTGTATCGTTGGCTCAAAGCAGACAGCTTAGGTGAAGCCGATTTACCTATTAACAAGGCTAGAATTGTACGCTCAGGTAAGCACGCAACCATCGTCACTTACAGTGCTATGGTGCATGAAGCTGTGCGCGCTGCAGATGCTTTAAAAGAAGAAGGCAATTGGGATGTCGAAGTCGTAGATTTAAGAATGGTTAAACCCATTGATATTGATACAGTATTAGCCTCAATCGCGAGAACAGGTCGCGTGCTCGTACTCGGTGAAGGTTTTCCATGGGGAGGTATTGTATCAGAAGTGGTTAAGCAAATTGTTGCAGAAGGTTTTCACCTCCTAGATGCAGCACCTAAAACCTTGAATTCAAAAGACACGCCGATTCCTTTTCATCCTAAGCTTTGGTCAACACAC
This sequence comes from Akkermansiaceae bacterium UBA4589, assembly GCA_002387565.1. Lineage (GTDB taxonomy): Bacteria > Verrucomicrobiota > Verrucomicrobiia > Verrucomicrobiales > Akkermansiaceae > UBA4581. The sequence goes on from DGJT01000045.1 coordinate 16,288, forward strand.
CGCCCGACTCCGCAATCTATTGCGCAAGCCATGCGTGAATTATTACACCAATAAGATAACCTATTTAACATTTAATTATTATGCCAAGAGTTCCTATTACGATGCCACAGTTAGGTGAATCTATTGCCGAGGCTAAAATTTTGCGTTTGCTTGTAAAAGTGGGCGATCAGGTAGAGGTTGATCAAGAAATTATTGAAGTAGAAACCAGTAAAGCAACGATGGCTGTAACCACGTTGTGTGCAGGCACCATGCTAGACTTTATCTGTGAAGAAGATGTCACCTACGCGGTTAATTCAGTACTTGGTTTTATTGAGGCAACAGAAGAAGAGATTGCTAAAACTGGGGTTATGACGACCGATCAACTAGAGAGTGGCACCAAAGGTTCAGAACAAAAACCAGAAAGTCCAGAGGCTGACTCAAATGCAGAACCGCAACAAGAGAGTAAGAGTCATTTCGATGTGCCTAACCAAGAGTCAGACAGCTACTACCAACCTAAAGAAGTCAAGCCAAGTATTGACGGATTACCAGTGCCAGCCGTGGTTAAAGGTGTTGAATATATCTCACCTCGTATGCGTGCACGTATGGATGAATTAGGACTACAAGAGCCTGACTTATCAGCAATATCAGGAACAGGTTCAGCAGGTAGAGTCACTATTCAGGATTTAGAAAAATTCTTAGAAGACGTTGATGCTTGGCCACGTGAAGAAGCTTCATTCATGCGCCTTAAAGTAGCGGATGCAATGCGTCGTAGTTGGAATAGACCATTGGCAACTGTAGGACGTCCTGTCGTGTTGGATACACTATTAGAGCACCGTTCACAGGCAACTCCTAAACCGAGTTTAACCCTTTATATCTTACGTGCTTTTGCGATAGCCTTAGGTGAAGATGCTCGTACAGCAGGCTACCTAGTCGGTAAAAATATTGTGAGACCTAAAAGTATTGATTTAGGGATTGCGGTACAGGTAGCAGATGGGGTGATGGTGCCAGTGATTAAAGATGTTAATCTTAAAACAACGGCTCAACTTTTTGACGAGTATCAAAATTTAGTAGAGTTAGCTCGTAAGCGTCGCTTGACCGAGGAGCAAACCAAAGGAGGTATTGCTACGGTGACTAATTTTGGTACATTTGGACTGACTTGGGGAACTCCAATTCCATTACCTAATGAAACATTAATTTTAGGTATGGGAGCAGGACGCAAAGAACCTGTCTGGAGCGAGCAAGTACAGGCTTTTGTCCCTGTGACACAGGCTGAACTCATGTTAACCTTTGATCACCGTGTGGTTGATGGTGGTGATGCAGGAATTTTAATTAATCGAGTTCAGGATTTACTCCAAACTCCAGAGGAGCTTTAAGATGATGACAGGCTTAGGTTTAAAGTTGTGCTTATGGGTTATGCTAGGCGGAGCTTTAGGCGCTGTAAGTCGCTACTTAATCACACAAGTTTTTGATCAGTACTTAGTCAAAACATCTCTATCTATCGGGATGTTGACCTGTAATATTGTAGGTTGTTTTTTATTCGGGTGGGTCAGTGCCTGGCTTAGTACTAAGAACCAAGATGCAGGTGAGGCGAGCATCGCTTTTTTAACGGCTTTTCTCATTTCTGGGTTTTTAGCTAGTTTTACGACTTTTTCTTCTTGGATAGCGGAGAGTAATAAGATAGGAAATATAGAGTTATTATCTTTGCTTAAAATGGCAGGGTACTTTATATTGAGCGTACTTTTGGGCTTGAGCTTTTTAGTGCTGGGCAATAAATGTTATCTTTGGTTCAAGTAATGTCTTCATCTACAATTAATTTATTCAAGCAACAAGAAATTGTCAGCCCACTTGCTTGGTTGAAATCTGGAGCCGCCAAAAAGCTGCCAGTCAAAGACTTACAAAAAGCGCTTACCCAAGTTGATGAGTTAATCACGGCTCAATTAGACGATTTTTCTGCCGTGATTAAGCCATGTATGGCAGATATTTGTCAGACCCAAGGCAAGCGTATTAGACCTACCTTGACCTTACTTATGGCGGGAGCCATTGACGAGATAGGCGAGGAGCATATACGTTTAGCTGCTATTTTAGAGCTCATTCATGTGGCTAGTTTAGTGCACGATGATGTGATTGATAAAGCCGATATTCGCCGTGGGGAAAAGACTTCGCATGAGAAATGGGGCAACAATGTCGCCGTACTACTTGGGGACGCTCTATTTGCGCAGGCGTTACTCTTATCTAGTGGATTCACTCAGCGTGAAGTGGCTCGCCGTATAGGCGAAGTCGCACGTGACTTATGCCAAGGAGAAATAGAGCAGAGCTTCCGCTGTTTTGATTTAAACATGAGCGAAGCTGACTATATTGATATTATTGGCAAAAAAACAGGACTTCTGTTTGCCGCGGCAACTGGACTTAGTGCTCTTATTAGCGAAATTGATGAAGAGCAACAACAGCAACTTTTTGACTATGGCATGAACATAGGTGTGGCTTATCAAATCTATGATGATTGTTTAGATTTACTTAGTGATGAATCCTCTCAACAAGCCAGTCAAAAAACTCTCAATACAGATTTAGACAAAGGCAAGCTCACATGGCCTATTTTACAGATTATCGAACATTCATCAGCTGAACAACAAGCTTACTTCACCAAAGGGGTTGAAGATGAGCAACCACTGGACTTAGAGTTGCTCAAGCAAGCAGACGGCTACCAGCAAGGCTTACAAATAAGTGCAGAAAAAGGATTATCAATTATAGCGCAAGCACGTAAAAATATAGAGCATCTTAATGAATCTCCGTATCAGCTGGCGATTTTAGAAATAACCAACTATATTGAATCTCTTTTGTTAGAGGTTATTAAAAAAGACTAAGTCTTTTTTAATGGGTAGGCGCAGCTTATCTCACCTCATCTGCTGTGTTCTTTAAGGACATAGCAGTAGCTTTTTCTACAGCTAGCCCTTAAACGCCTTGCATCTAAGGTAAGCTAAGCCACTACAAGGTAAGTAGAGATAAATTGTGAAAACTTGTTCTTTTAGCGATAAAAGACAGCTATCTCAAATTTTAAGCAAGACGAGTAGATCTCTACATACCTCACTTAAAATTCTCTTGCACCGCCTTTTTTCATCTAAACCCCTTAAGTTTTTAATTTCCTCCCTTTGCGTCTTGGCGGTTTAGCGTGAGGTTTATTATAACCCACTCGAATAGCTTAGACGTTTCATAGCTAGGAATGCAGTTTGTGTAGTACTTAGCCCACAATTCTTAATTTTCCATTATCAACTCTTAATTAATCGAGCGGTTTAGCGTGAGGTTTATTATAACCCACTCGAATAGCTTAGACGTTTCATAGCTAGGAATGCAGTTTGTGTAGTACTTAGCCCACAATTCTTAATTTTCCATTATCAACTCTCAATTAATCGAGCGGCTTGGCGTGAGGTTTTAGAGCGGTGGTTTTAGCGTGCATTTTTCTATGTTTTGGGTTGTTCCTGTAGTGGTTTCTATGGTTGTATAACTTTCGATATGGGTAAAGCGGTAATTACAGGGATGGGGCCAGTGACAGTGTTGGGCACTGGTAAGTCTGGTTTTGAGGCGGCTTTATTTTCGCAGCAGATGCCAAAGTGGCAAGTGACAGACCAAGGTGTGGGTGGTTATCTGATTGCAGATACGGATATAGAAAATGCTTGGGCTAGGCTCAAGCAGGATTACCCTGAACTCAAGATGCCTAAGCATGTGGACAAAGTGACAGAGATATCTCTGCTAGCATCTTTATTAGCCTTAGAGGATGCTAGGCTAATAGAATCTATGGAGTCTTTAAAAGTAACCAGTAAGCAGGCTGATCGTTGGGCTGTGACTTATGGGTCAGCTCTGAGTGGTTTTTCGCAAGCTGAAGCAGGGCATGAGCAGTATTTGGAGGCTAAAAAATCAGGTGGCAGGTATAGAGCTAAGCCGTCAGTATCTCTGGAGTTATTACATGTGACTCCGTCTGCTCAGGTGGCGATGTTATTAGGGATCACAGGTCAGGCAACGGCGCATGCTAATTCTTGTGCGGCAGGGCATACAGCTCTCATTGAGGCGCAACGACTTATTGAGCTAGGCTTGGCAGATGTGGTGATTGCTGGCTCGACTGAGTGTCCTATGGCTCCCTACACCGCTGATGCTCTCACCTCGCTTAAAGTTGTGTCACCTAAGCAACTCATGCAGCCTTGTACTCAAGATAGAGACGGGTTTGTATTTGCTGAAGGCTCTGCATTTTTTATTGTTGAATCAGAAAGCCATGCTCTAGCTAGGGGGGCGCATATCTATGCTAAAATTGCAGGGAACGCGATGGGGAATGAAGCTGCGCATATGACTCAACCTAGAGATGAAGGGGTTTCAGTCGCTGCGATTATGACTAAGGCGTTGCGTGCTGCCGATATTTGGGAAACTCAGGTGGACGCCTGCGTGTTGCATGCCAGTGCCACTCCGCAGAATGATAAAAACGAAGCTTTAGCCATGGCTAGGGTTTTTGAAGAGAGCGGACATCAGCCATTGACAGTCGCTCTGAAAGCTAGGTTTGGTCATAGCTTAGGCTCTGCCTCTGCTATTCAAGTAGCTGCTATACTGCTGATGATGCAGCGTAATGAGAGCCCTTATTTAGGTCTAAAGCAAGATCTTGATGAAAGTCTTGAGCTGAGTATTTGCCCTCAGGGAGCTAAATTACCTATGAAAGTAGTGGTCTCTAATGCTTTTGGTTTTGGAGGGATTAATACCAGTATGATTTTTACAGCCTTTGATTGAATTGAGGTGAGTTAATTTATTTTACTCACTGACGCCCATGACGATGAGGACATCAGGAGTCTTTCTTTTCATCTTGATTTTTTCTGAAATAACTAGGGCTATGACCTGTCATTCTTTTAACAAAGTTAGATAGACCTGCTGCATCAGAGAAGCCGGATTGATGAGATATGCGCTCTAAATTTAAGGTGCTATCTCTAAGCTGTACGATGATTTGCTTGAGCTTTATATCCCTAATTAAATGTGCAGGTCCGGGGAGAGAGCACTCTTGGAAAATACGCTCAAGCCCTCTTCTAGAGAGTCCACAAGCTTTAGCTACATCATTGACTTTAATATTATTAAGAGCATTTTTTTCAATAAAGTGTGATGCTTTTTGATGAATAAGTTTATGCCTATCTACTTTGTGACTAGACTCACGTATAAAGATTTTAATAGGTGATGGCACTGCTGAAGTTTCTTTAGGGAGTAAGCCTAGCGTTTGAGCTAATTGAACAGCTGCTTTGCGACCAATGCTTTGTGCATTTAAATCAATGCTCGAGAGTGCAGGCTCGGTTGACTCACAAAGAAGTCGGTCATTATCAATGCCTATAACTATAACTTCGTCTGGGACTATAATACCTAAGATTTCACAGGCATGAATAATATCTAGTCCAGCCTCATCGTTACATGCTAGAATTCCGCAAGGTTTAGGCAGTTCAGCAATCCATTGACCTATTTTTTCAATACCTGTTAGATGTGCTTTGTAAGACTTATCAATAGAGAAGCTACTAAAATTAACGTGGTTTAATTGAGCGTACTTTTCAAATTCTTGGTTCCTCTTTTCTGACCAAGAGACTCCTTGCCAATTTAAAAACCCCCAATAATCTAAATTAAGAAAATTAAATTCTTGTCCAACTAGTTTAGCGATTTGAGCATCATCCACATGTGGACCATTAAGATGCTCTGTTGATATTTCTTCACTAGAACGAATGAATACAGAAGGTATATCAAGGTTTTGAATAAGATTAACAATATTAGCAGAGACACCTCTAGCTATAACTCCGTCTATTTGTCGTTTTCTAAATATTCTTTCAAACTCTTTTTCACTAAGAAGGTTAGGCAGGAACCAAACATTCCAATTAAAATCACTAGATGAACGAGTTGACAAGACGCCCTCCAAAACTCCTCTGGCAAAAAAACCAGTAATATCACCTATATATATAATGTTTTTCATGGTTTTATTTGTTTATACTTAGCTTCATAATATAATTGACTAAGGTAGATGTCAAACTATTATTTTTAATTTAAGATACCTATTTTTAATTGTCGCAAAATAAAAATCACTTAGGCGCAAGTCAATATGGGCATAGAATGTCAAACCAGTTAATATACTGCTTTATGAAAACTATTTACGTTTCCAAAACCTGTTATAAAAAAGCGCAGGAAACCTTTGAAAAATTTAATAAGCAGACTGATTATGTATTTGAATCTGTTGACGACAATGAACTCTCATTAGCTAAAGCAATTGCATTAAATAATGTGTCAGCGTTTATTGCTGACATTGTTCCGTATCAGAAAGAGTTATATGAAGCTCTTCCTGCTGGTGGAATTATCGCTCGCTATGGTGTTGGGCATGATAGTATAGATAAAGAGTTAGCCTCTGCTAATGGTATATATGTGACTAATACCCCTGGAGTGCTTGATAATGCGGTAGCAGAGCATGCTTGTTGGATGCTAGGTAGTGTGTCGCGTCATGTGCATCAAGCTCATCAATCACTAGTTGAAGGTGATTGGAATCCTCAGGTTGGGGTTGAGCTCAAAAATAAAAAAGTGACGATTTTAGGCTTTGGAGGAATTGGTCAAAGTCTTTGTCAGAAGCTGAGCTTTGGTTTTGGTATGCAGGTTACTGGAGTAGGTAGATCTACAGTGGAGCAGTTTGCATTAAAAAATCAGTCAAATATAGAACAATTAAAAGCTAAGTTAGGTTTTCATAATTATACTCATAATATAGATGAAGCTATTGCGGATGCTGACTATGTGGTCTTGTTAATGCCTGTGTCAGCAGAAACTCAACACATGGCAAATGCCGATTTTTTTCAAAAAATGAAACCTTCTGCTGTTTTCGTGAATTCAGCACGAGGTGCGCTCGTTTGTGAAAACAACCTCTACGATGCGCTGAATCAAGGAGTGATAGCTGCAGCTGCGGTTGATGTATTTGAAGTAGAGCCTTACGTTCCTCAATCTACGGATAAAGATTTGCGAACTCTCTCTAATTTATTGGTCACTCCACATGTAGGCTCTAATACAGTAGAATCTAATGCAGCTATGGCGACTAGCGCTATTCAAAATATTATAACTATCATTGAGCATGGTGCAAATGCATGCCCTAATATTATTAACCCTTAATTACACCCATGTCCGAATCATTTTTTAAAGTTGATGTAGAAGAGCACAATCAATTGGTGGCTAAAGCTTATCAAGCAAGAGGTTTTGATGCTCAAGAGTCTATGGAGGCTGCGCGTATGGCTGCAGCTGCAACATGGCATGGTAATCGTACACATAATGCGCTAAAAGCTCTGCATTTAGACGAGCTTTTTGGTTCATCTGTAGGAGGATGTACTCCATCTGCTCAAATAGAGGTACTATCTAGTAGATTTAAGGCTTCTGAAGTCTGGGACGCGAATAAAAAACTAGGGCAGTCAGTTGCCAAAAGGGCGTTTGATAGAGCGATTGAATTAGCCGATGAATACGGTATTGGCATGGTTTCAGTGGATAATGCTTTTCACTATTTATGGGGTGGAGGTTATGTGATTGAAGCTGCAAAAAAAGGTTATATTGCCTATACTAATTGTACTTCTACTTTAGCTGAGGTTGTTCCTTTTATGGGTAAAACAGCTACATTAGGAACGAACCCTCATAGTTGGGGTTTTCCTACTGTAGACGCCTTAGGGTATCCTATTTGTATTGATTGGGCCACTTCTACAGTCGCTATGGGGCGAGTCCAGCAACTTAAAAGAGAAGGAGGTCAATTGCCACCTAACGCTGCTGTTGATGCCGAGGGGAATCCTACTCAAGACCCTCATGAGGTTAGCGCTCTATTACCATTTGGAGGGCATAAGGGTTATGGACTTTCCTTGATTAATGAATTAATGGCGGCTTATATTGGAGGCTCTTTACCTATACATCGAGGACTAAAAGCTCCAAATGCAGACGAGAAAATCACAACGTCATTTTTCTTTCAAATCATTCACCCTGAAGCTTTATCAGCTAATGCCTTTGCTTGTGGTAGAGATCAATCACAAAACATTAAAGCGGTCATTGATAATATTCTTACAACAGGTAATGAAAAAAGTCTGTTACCAGGGCAGCTCGAAGCTCAAGCAGCTAAACGTTCTGAACAGGCAGGTGGTTTATTATTTAGTGAGGCTGAGATTGATGAGCTCAATATCATTGCAACCAAGCTCAATATAAAGCCGTTGACTAAAATTATGTTTAACTCTTAAAATTTTGATGATGTCTTATTTACATGATGATGTTTTTTTAAACTCTGATATAGCCAAGGAGCTTTATCATAGTGTTGCAGCTAAGGCTCCTATAATTGACTTTCATACGCATCTTGATGAAGAAAGTATTCTTAATAACTATCAATTTGCTGATTTATGGGAGCTGTGGCTTAAGGAAGATCATTACAAATGGAGACTCATGCGAGCTTGCGGTGTAGCCGAAGAGTTTATTACAGGCTCAGCTAGCCCATGGGAAAAGTTTGAAGCTTTTGCCAAAATTATGCCATTGGCAGTAGGTAACCCTGTGCATCATTGGGCTCATTTGGAGTTAAAGAGAGTGTTTAACATAGAGTTATTACTTAACTCTGAAAATGCTAAATCTATTTGGGATGAGGCAAATAAACAGTTGTGCACTAACCCTCAACTCAGAGTGCAAGGCTTGCTTGATAACTTTCAAGTTGAGCTAGTCTGTACTACTGATGACCCTTGTTCAGACTTGCTGATTCACGAAAAAATTAATCAAGATAATTGTAGCACGACTCAGGTTTATCCAACCTTTAGGCCTGATCAAGCGATGAATATCCAAAACCCTGTGGAGTTTAACGCTTGGGTTGAACAACTTGCGGAAGTTTCTGGTGAGGCTATTCATAGTTTTGCGAGTTTTTATCAAGCACTAAAATCACGTCATAATTACTTCCATAGTCATGGTTGCCGACTTTCAGATCATGGCTTAGCCTATTCTCCGTGTCGTGAAGTTAGTCCAGGAGATCTTGAAGCTATTTTTTCAAAAGTGACTCAAGGGGTGGCCGCTACAGAAGATGAATGGCAGGCTTTTGCGTTTGCTGTACTCAAGCATATAGCCCAATGGAATTGCGCTGCAGGTTGGACGATGCAATTACACTTAGGTCCATTACGTAATGTGAATAGCAAAATGCTGCCTGTGACAGGAAAAGATAGTGGGTTTGATACGATGGGAGGTTTCCCTCAAACAGCCAATTTAATCCAACTACTGGATAACTTTTCTAAAGCTAACATATTAGGTAAAACTATTATTTATAATCTGAATCCTGTTGAATCAGAGTCCATATGTTGCGCTATACAAAACTTCCAAAACGAACAAGCTCAAGGGCTTGTGCAGTATGGTCCAGCTTGGTGGCATCTGGATCATGTAAGAGGGATTCGTGAACAACTTGATATTCTTACTTCATTAGGAGCCATCGGCACATCTATTGGAATGCTGACTGATTCTAGGTCATTCACCTCATATGTACGTCATGAATATTACCGTAGACTACTTTGCGGTTATATTGGTGATGCGGTTCAAGCTGGAGAAATGCCTGATGACAGGGAGTCATTACACTCTTTAATTTATGATATTTGCTATGGTAATGCTGCGCATTATTTTAATTGGCAAAATGAAAAAAAATCTCAAAACTATGTCTTATCTTAATCAATTATTTAACCTCGAAGGTCAGGTGGCCGTCATTATCGGAGGAACAGGAGAACTTTGTGGTCATATGGCTATAGGGTTAGCTCAAGCAGGTGCCGAGGTGGTATTGGTTGGTCGTAGCCAAGCTAAAGCAGATGAAAAGTTAACTGCTATTCAAAAAAATGGAGGTAAGTCTTATTTTATTCCTGCAGATGTGTCTGATAAAAATGCTCTTGAGAAGGTATTGGATGCTGTGATTGCTCAATCGGGAAAAGTAGATATTCTTATCAACGGAGCAGGAGTTAATTCACCAACGCCTGTACTTGATATTACCGTAGATGAATTCAAACATATTATGGATGTCAATGTTGCAGCTACTTTACAAGCTTGCCAAGTGTTCGCTAAGTACTGGCTAAGTAATGACAAGCAGGGAAGCATCATTAATTTAGGTTCGATATCTGGGATAAACCCATTATCTAGAGTATTTTCTTACTCTGCCTCTAAAGCTGCCGTGCATAATTTAAGTAAAAATTTAGCTAGAGAGTGGGCCAATAAAGGCATCAGAGTCAATACACTCATCCCGGGATTTTTCCCCGCTGAGCAAAATAAAGCAGTGCTTGATGAGTCTCGTGTGGAGTCGATTCTGCAACATACTCCGATGCAACGTTTTGGTAATCCAGAAGAACTAGTCGGCCCCGTTATTCTGCTTGCTTCGAATAAGGCAGGTAGTTTTATTACTGGACATGAAATGGTGGTCGATGGAGGTTTTAATTCTATGAGTATTTAACAAAATAATAAAAGTTCTCTAGATTTAATTTTAAGTTTAAGTCAATAAACTTTACGAAATGCGCTAAAAGCAAAATAATTATGTTTAATATATAATTTTATGTTACAAATTAAGTTGAATCTTACGACAATAAATATATGAATAAATTTTTCTCTTATGCCAAACAATCTGGTCCAGGTTGGTTACAAGCAGCAGTTACCCTTGGTGGAGGCTCATTAGCAGGGGCTTTATACCTTGGAGTTATTGGAGGTAATGGTTTATTGTGGTTACAACCATTGGCAATGATTTTTGGAGTCGTGATGCTCACTGCTCTTGCTTATGTGACTCTAAGTACCGAAGATACACCGTTTGTTTCAACTTGTAAGCATATTTCACCTGTATTGGCCTGGGCATGGTTGTTAGCCACCGTTATTGCCAACTGTGTCTTTTGCCCAGCTCAAGCTTCATTAGGTTTAGGTATTGTTCAGCAAAATTTTGGCTTTGGTGGAGTTAATCCATTTATCATCACTTCTATTATGGCAGTTGTGGCTTATGTAGTTGTCTATTTTTATTCTAAAGGAGTCAAGGGGGTTGCTACATTTGAGAATATTCTTAAATTTATGGTGGCTGTGGTGATTATTTGTTTCTTTGGTTCTGCAGTGGCTCATATGGTGAAAGGTAATGTTGACTTTGCTACGTTAGCAAAAGGTTTTATTCCTAATTTTTCTGCTATGTTTAAGCCTGCAAGTTCTTTAGCTGATTCAATTGCAGCAACAGGTCCTGCATCACAATGGTGGTCTGCGACCATCGCTAATTCTCAACGTGATATTATTATTACGGCATTTGGTACAGCTGTAGCCATTAATATGACTTTCTTATTACCTTATACACTTAAAAAGAAAGGTTGGGGCAAAGATCAACGTGAATTATCACGTTATGATCTTGGATTGGGCTTGGCGATCCCGTTTATCATTGCGACTTCATTTTTGGTAATAACCGCTTCAGCTCAGTTTCATGATAAGACAGAAGATGTGTTAGGACAGGATGGTAAACCAATTGCTTTAGAGGTAGGGTATTATAAATTACTTAAAGGGCGTGTTGCTTTAGATGGAGAAGTGCCTTCGAATGAAACGGGTTTTCGTGCTATAGCTGATCAATTACCTATAGCCGATAGAAAATTAGCAGCCGCTTTAACTAAACGTGATGCGGGACAATTAGCCACAGCGCTCAAGCCATTAGTTGGAGAAAAGCCAGCGCAGTTAATTTTTGGTATTGGTATTTTTGCGATGGCTCTTTCAACGATGATTGTACACATGCTGATGAATGGTTTTGCTATTTCTCAAGCTGCTGGGGCTCCTGGTAAGAAAAAACCGTTTTTAATTGGAGCTGCAATTCCTGCAGTTACAGCAGCTTTAGCTCCATTGTTATGGTCTGGTGCTAATAAAGCTGCTATGGCGATTCCTGCTTCGGTGGTAGCTACGACATTGTTGCCTATTGCCTACTTAATTTTTGTTTTGTTGATGAATTCCAAAAAAACTTTGGGTGATGAAAAGTTAACTGGTAATAAGTTAATCATCGTTAATGTTTTGATGGGTGTAGGTCTCTTCCTTGCAGGGTTTGCCTCAGTGTGGGCTCTTAAAAACAAAGGTGTTCCAGGTCAATATGGTTTAATTGCCCTTGTTGTGCTAGCGGCCATAGGCATTATTAGTTTTATCAAAAAAAATAAAGTTAGCGCATAATTGAGAAATGATGAAATTTGGTATTATAGGTTCGGGGATGATTGCGCGATTTCATGCGCAAGCTATTCAAGCGATGTCTAATGGCTCACTCAAGGGAATAGCTGGCCGCTCTATAGATAAAACTCAAGCTTTAGCTGATGAGTTTTCTTGTCAGGTTTATCAAAATATTCAAGAACTGTTAGCTGACTCAGAAATCCAAATTGTCACTATAGCTACTGTGTCAGGGGCGCATTTAGATTCGTGTCTTGCTGCAGCTAAGGCTGGTAAGCACATCATCTGCGAAAAACCATTGGAAGTCACCACACATCGTATTGATCAAATTCTAGATGTTTGTAGAGAGAATGGTGTGACCTGTGCGGGAATTTTTAATCGCCGCTTTTATCCAGCTATTCAGGAATTTAAAAAAGCTGTAGACCAAGGGCGCTTTGGTAAAATTACTATGGTTGAAGCTGCTATTAAGTGGTACCGCGATCAAGAATATTATGATTCAGGTGCTTGGCGTGGCACATGGGCACTTGATGGTGGCGGAGCCCTTATGAATCAATCTATACACACGATAGATCAGCTGCTTTATCTTTGTGGACCTGTAAAGTCTGTAACAGCTTCTATGGCGTGTCTTATCCACGAAGGAATTGAAGTGGAAGATACAGCTGTAGCTCAATTGGAATTTGTGAATGGAGCTCTAGGAGTTATTCATGGTTCAACTGCCTGTTGGTCGTCAGAAGGTCATCCTGCTGAAGTACAAGTATGTGGAGAAAAAGGTTCGGTATTCATGGCTGACACCGCCTTTCGTGTGTGGGATTTTGCTCAAGAGCAACCTCAAGATCAAGTTGTGTATGATAAGTTGATGAGCGGATCAGATAAAGGTATGGGTGCTAATGATCCCAATGCTATTGACTTTTATGGGCATCAGCGCAATTTTGAAGATGTAGTTGAGGCTATTGAGTTAGGTCGAGACCCTTTAACCAATGGTAGTGAAGCTCGCCGAGCTGTAGCTTTAATTGGCGCGATTTATGAAAGTGCACAAAATAACTCTATAAAAATAACCTTATAATATGATGAAACATTACTTAATCACTGCATTAGTAGCATTTGCTATTATGAACCTATCTTCTTGCAGTAACATTCAAGCAGAAGTTAATTCTGAATCTAGTTGGACGAATTTACTCAAAGACAATAGCTTAGAGTTATGGCAAACTATGCCTGATAAAAATGGTAAAGTCAGAGAAATAGGTCAACGATGGAAACTTGAACAAGGGGTTCTTAGCTTAGATTATAAACGTGAGGGTAGAGGTGGACAGTTAATCACAAAAAAGTCTTATTTTAATTTTGAGTTAAAGTTCGAGTTTAATATTCAGGTTAACTGTAATAGTGGAGTTAAATACCGCACCAATGGTAATCTAGGTTTAGAGTATCAAATTATTGACGATGATAATTATCGTGATAATAAAAACCCTAAACATAGAACTGCGGGCCTTTACAATCTAGTAGCGGTTCCAGCCGATAGACACTTAAATCCAGCAGGTGAATGGAACTCGGCTCGTATCGTCGCTAATGGTAATACGATTGAGCATTGGCTCAATGGGGTTAAAGTTATGAGTGTAGAATACGGATCTGATGATTGGAAAGAGCGTTTAGCGATTAGTAAATACAAAGAATACCCTGATTTCGCAACAACTGCTGGTCCTATTTTGCTCCAAGACCATTCTGACACAATTATTGAATTTAAAAACATCTTAATCAAAGAGCTTTAAATAATAGTAGACATGATGAAATTTACAGGATTTACAGATGAAGCAGGAAGAGATTTAGCGACTCAAATTAGAGTTACTCAAGAGCTAAGTTGGAATCACCTGTCTTTAAGAGGCATTGATGGAACTAATGTTCACGAATTAAGTGATTCTGATTTTGAACTAGCTGTTGAGCAGATTCAAAGTGCAGGACTCCAAGTCGCTGAATTTGGATCATTGATAGGTAGCTGGGCAAAACCTATTAGCTCTGATTTTGCCATTACTTTAGGTGAGATAGATAGAACTATTCCTCGTATGCAGCGTCTGGGGACTCAAATAGTACGCGTGATGTCTTATGCTCAAGAGCCATGGGGACAAGAGCAGTATGAGCAAGAGCGCTTTAAGCGCCTACGTGAAATAACGGCGCGCTTTACCGATGCTGGTTTAATTGTAGCTCATGAAAACTGCATGAACTGGGGTGGTTTTTCTGCAGAACACACGTTGCGCCTTATTGATGAAGTGCCTAATTTGAAACTCATTTTTGATACGGGCAACCCAGTCTTTCAGTTAGATCGTTCTAAACCTCAGAATGACGGTAGTTTTCCTTGGCAAGATGCTTGGGATTTTTATCAAGCAGTTAAGCCTCATATTTGCCATATTCATATTAAAGACTGTTTAAACCCGTTAAAAGAAGGTGAAGAGCCTCAATATGTCTACCCTGGAGAAGGCCAAGGTTATGTAAGCGAAATTATGCAAGACTTAGAAGCTATTCATTACCAAGGATTTGTCGCGATTGAACCTCATGTAGCCACCGTTTTTCATGTGGCTGATGGTCAAGAACCAGATTGGAAAAAGTGCTATGATAGTTATCTTAAATATGGTAAACAATTAGCTAATTTATAACTTTTTTTTAAATGACTTATTTATTTAAATTTTACCTGCAAGTGAGTGTAGCTATTATGATAGCTACACCGGTTGTTATAGCTCAAGACAAAGTAGTAGCACCCACAGCTTTTGTTGCTAATTGCCAAGCTTGTCATCTACTTAATCAAGCTGTAGTAGGGCCATCATTAGTAGAGATTTCAGAAATCTACCCCAAAGTAAAACAAGCTGAATTTATCCAGTGGTGTGTAGACCCAGGTAAGAAGCGTGATGAAATGCCACAGATGCCATCTATGGCTCACATAGCAAAAGAAGAGCTAGCTCAGATACATCAATATATCCTTGATGTGTCTGTAGGTGTGGAGAAAATTAAAATAAGTGGCAAAGATATCTATGCTGATGCACCACTCCATACAGTTCGCCCTCGTATAGATAGGTTATTTGTAGCTGATTCGAGCCCTATTTCACTTATCTTAGCTCTAGATACAGAGAAAAATCATAATATTATTTGGGATGCTGACCAATGTCGCCTTAGGTATATCTCTGCTGGTAAGGTTAGTATTAGCAGCACACGCATGGGCCTCGCCAATGTAGGTAAAATTAATTACTTAGAAACAGCTCTGTTTAAAGGCAATCATAAACCTCAGTTCAAAGGTTACTCACTGGATGAAAATGGAATGGCTACTTTTTTATACAGCCTCAATTCTGTGCAAATAACAGAAACCATAGAGCTCAAAGGTCAGGAAATCGTACGTACAATTAAAACAGACTCAACACTTCCTGATTATCAATTAGTAAGCCAAAAAAGTAGCGCTATTAAAGTGAAGAGCTCTAGTAGTCAGCAAACCTTAACACTGACTTATCAATTTCTATAATATGAATGCACGTACAAAAATCTCTGTTGTAACCATTAGTCTACTACTGACTTTTTTCAATTATAATGTGTGGGCTGAATTTGCTTGGGAGCATTACTACGATTTTGAAAATGTAAATACGCCTGAAAATGTGGACCCACAATTTGGAGGTTTAGCCATGAATGCTCAAGGGCAGTTAGTGGCTTGTTTTCATCGAGGTGAGGTAGGGATTTATGATGAAGATAAAGATACATGGAGTATCTTTGCGACAGGGCTACATGAGCCGTTAGGTATTTACGTGGAAGAAGAGGGAACTATTCTTGTCATTCAACGTGGAGAACTCACACGACTGCATGATAAAAATAATGATGGCAAAGCAGATTTTTACGAGGTAGTTTCTAATGACTGGGGTTTAAGTGGTAATTACCATGAATTCACTTTTGGTCTAGTGAAAGACTCACAGAAAAATATTTATATCAGCTTAGGCACAGCCTCTAACGGTGCAGGTGTTAGAGAAGAAATTCGAGGAGAATGGAACACTATAGGTGGCTTAACCCAAGAGATGTTTCTCTCTGGAGGGAAGTTTGGTGATTGGAAAGAGAAGAAAAAAGCCGTACCCAGAATGTATGCACGTGTACCTTACCGAGGTTGTGTATTACGTATCAAACCAGGTTCAATGAAGGCAGAAGTTTACGCCACAGGAGTACGTACGCCTAATGGGCTGTACATGGATGCTAATGACCAACTCTGGATTGCTGATAACCAAGGAGATTGGGTGGGGGCTTCCAAAATTCACCGTATAGAAGAAGGAGGTTTCCATGGCCATGTAGCCTCACTCTTATGGGCTGAGAATCCACCTAACCAAGTTCCTGCTGATATGCCAGTCGAAGAGCTGGAGGCGATGCGCATCAAAGCTCCTATTTTACTGCCACAAGGAGATTGTGCTAACTCCATCACTCAAATACTACCATTAACGCAAGCATTTGCTCCCATATCTAAAACAGTAACGGAGCAAGATAAGCTTATTGTAGGGGAAATGAATCATTCTCGTATAGTCAAATATTTACCAGATGTGGTTAATGGACAGCACCAAGGTGCTGCCACCCATATACTGAATACGACGAGTCTAGGCACTGGTAATAACCGCTTACTTTATTCATTAGACGGGAAATCTCTCTACCTAGGTAAAACTCATCTGAGCTGGCCAGGTCGTAAAGGTCTTAAGAAAGTCACTTACAATGGCAAACCTTACCTCTTAGTGGAATCTGTTAAACTTACGCCTACAGGTTTTGAATTCAGCTTTAATGCTCCTATTAAAGATCAAGAATGTTTACAATCTTATGCTATTGAATCATTTGAAGTTTTGTATCACGCAGGTTATGGCTCCCCTAAACATAATCGCAGGCAAGAAGCTGTAGAAAGCATACAAATTGATGGTAACAAACTCATATTAGAGTTAGCACAAAAACCTCAGGCTAACAAGGTCTATGATATCACCCTCTCTGATTGCATCACTTCAGATTTGAGCGATATTTCATCAACTCGTTATTGGTACACAGCTCATGCTGTCTATGACTAAGCTGGCAAATACAGTTTAACTTCTAAACCGATACAGCGCCTTTGATGTGCGGATGGGCTTCATAGTCCACAATACTTATATCATCAAAAGTGAAATCTTCTAATTGAGTAATATTAGGATTGAGCTCTAACTTAGGTAGGGGCAGCGGATCACGAGAAATTTGTAGTTCAGCCTGTTCTAGGTGATTATTATACAGATGTAAGTCACCAAAAGTATGCACAAAATCTTGTACCTCATAATCAAGTACCTGTGCAATCATATGGGTGAGTAAGGCATATGAAGCGATATTAAAAGGGACTCCGAGGAATAGATCAGCACTGCGCTGATAGAGCTGGCAAGATAGACGAGGTTTTCCTCCAGCTACCTTAGGCTCATGTACGTAGAATTGAAATAGGAGATGGCAAGGAGGGAGAGCCATATCATCAACACAACCTACATTCCACGCACAGACAATATGACGTCTTGAGTGAGGCTTATTCTTTAGGTCATCAAGCAGGATAGCAATTTGATCAACTGTACTGCCATCAGGTTTAGGCCATGAACGCCATTGCGCACCATAGACGGGGCCTAAATCTCCATTTTCATCAGCCCAAGCATCCCAAATTTTAACATTATTTTCCTTAAGGTAAGCAATATTAGTCTCACCCTTAAGAAACCATAACAACTCATGGATAATAGACCCTAGGTGGAGCTTTTTAGTGGTTAAGCAGGGGAATCCTTGAGTTAGGTCATAACGTACTTGTCGACCAAAAATCGAGCGTGTCCCTGTGCCTGTACGGTCATGGCGCTCTTCACCATTTTCGAGCACATCTTTGAGGAGGTCTAAATAAGTTTTCATGAGTTAGCTAAGATTACTTGCCACTAGATTAGCTACTTTTGTACTCAAGTAAAGCTTGTTTAATAGCTGTAGTCAAATCAGCTTTAGGGGCAGCAAATGGAGGTACGAACCAAGGGTAAGCCCCCATGAGGTCGTGCCAGACACTAATCTCACCATCACAAGTATTTCCAGAGCCAATACCAATAGTGATAGTTTGAGTGTCTTTAAAAATATCATGCATTTGAGAGGCTACAGGGGGAGTGACACATTCTAACACCACAGCTAATAAATTGAGCTCTCTGATGGATAAACAATCCTGAATAAGCGTGTCTGCTTGTTGGGGGGTTTTGCCTTTGATGCTGTAACCACCTTCGATGACTGCTCTTTGAGGGAGCATGCCTAGGTGCCCTACGGTAGGGATTTCTGCCATTTGTAAAGCTTGTAGCTGAGGCAAAACCTCTGTGCCTCCTTCGAGTTTGACGGCATCAGCACCAGCTGCGAGTAATCGTTTAGCTGAGTCAATTGTTTGCTCAGGTGTGTCATAAGTGTGAATAGGCAAATCACCTAAAACAAAACTATCAGGCGCTCCTCTACGAACCATTTCTGTATGGTACACCATATGCTCGAGTTTAACATGTGTGGTGTCGGGTTGCCCTTGAATCATCATACCTAGTGAGTCTCCTACTAATATCATATCAATGGCGCCACTTTCTTCGATGAGCTTAGCGCTCGGGTAGTCATAAGCCGTAAGGCAGATGACTTTTTGATTTGTTCCTTTAAGGGATAAAAATTTCTGTATAGCTGGATTAAGCATGGGAACTATGGTTTTGAAGATTTTCAAGATGTTCGAGATTCTTGAGGTGCTCAGCGACACTTAAATTTGTGTGAGGCAAGATAAGGTCAGCAGCTATGTCGTTAAGAGGTTTTAGAACAAAAGTGCGCTCAAGCATACGTGGATGAGGGATTACAGGGTCGCCATCAGTAGTGATAAGGTTTCCCATATAAAGGATGTCAATATCAATAGGTCTAGGTTCATTGATAATTTGTTTTACCTCACGACCTAACTGCACTTCAATAGCTTGGGTAGCTTTGAGTAGCTCTTTGGCTGATTGTGACTTATCACAAGTTATTTCAACAGCCGTATTGAGAAAGTCAGGGGAGCCAGGCGGGCAGTCAACAGGAGCGGTGCGATAGATAGCAGCTTTTTTAATAGGGCTAAGACTTAATTCAGAGAGTAACTGAATCGCTTGCTCTATAAGTTCTTTTGAATTTCCTAGGTTAGAACCAAGTGCAATACCTACAGCAACCATCATCAAACTTAATCTTTAAAGCCTAAGACATCTTGCATGTCATAGAGGCCTTTAGCTTTGTCTTGTAACCAAATAGCTGCAGTTACTGAGCCACTAGCAAAAGTCATGCGACTAGAGGCTTTATGGGTCAATTCAAAACGCTCACCGTCAGCGGCAAACATGACTGTATGATCACCAACAACATCACCACCCCGCAAGGTGTGCATGCCAATTTCTTTGGCTTTGCGAGCTCCAATATTACCCACTCTACCGTGAGCTACATCTTCATCATAGCAGGTTTGAGTCACTTTATTGAGAATATCTAGCAAGGTGCGAGCTGTGCCTGAAGGTGCATCAATTTTGTGTTTGTGATGCATTTCTGTCACCTCGATATCAAATTGAGACTGAGGTAGGATTTCTGCAGCTTTTTGCGTGAGCCAAAACAAAGTATTAACGCCTACAGAGAAATTAGAGGCACATACGATAGGGATTTGTGTTGAGGCCTCTTGGATAAATGCTTTTTCTTCATCGCTGTGACCTGTAGTACCGATAACAACTATTTTTTGTTGTTTGATAGCTTCCTCTAAAACAGTACGTGTAAAAGTATGGTGAGAAAAATCAATCACAGCATTAGCTTGGCTAAGAGCTAGGGCAAAATTCTCCCCAGCGTCATGTGTCGCCCCTAAATTTGCTTGCTCATTTTGAGCGATGGCCTCGATGATGGCTTGTCCCATGCGCCCACTTTTTCCTGTCACAAGTATATTTAACATGATTTATATTGATTTTAAGGTTGGTAAAAAGGCGTTTGAACTGTGTTCTTTGGCTATTTCAATAGCGGCTCGTTGCGCAGCAGCAATCTCGCCAATAGATTCACGCCCAAGTTTCAGCAAGCTATCGAGTTGATCATGAGTGTATGTCGCTTCTTCGCCACCACCTTGAACCTCTACATATTCAAGGTTTTCGGTCATGATTAAGTTCATATCGACCGTAGCATCTCTATCCTCTAAATAATTAAGGTCAAGGATAGCTAAATCGTTATAAATCCCAGCACTAATAGCACAAACAAGGTGTTTTAGAGGTGACGTCTTAAGCTCACCTTGGGCAATGAGTTGATTGAATGCTATTTCAAGAGCTACAGAAGCACCCGTTATAGAAGCAGTGCGAGTGCCTCCATCTGCTTGAATGACATCACAGTCAATCCATACAGTTTTAGGGCCAAGAGCTTTTAAATCAATAGCTGAGCGCATAGTTCTGCCAATCAGACGTTGGATTTCGGTAGTTCTGCCATCGAGCTTGCCTCGATTGATATCACGAGCTTTGCGGCCAATGGTTGAATAAGGGAGCATGCTGTACTCCGCTGTGAGCCAACCTCCTGCTACTTTTTGTTGTTTCATCCAACGAGGCACATCATTTTCAATCGTAACTGAGCAAATAACGCGAGTTTGACCAAAACACACAAGTACAGATCCAGTTGCGTGAGGAGCAATATGTGGGATAAAAGATAAGGGGCGAGCTTGGTTGAGCTCTCTGCCATCAGGACGGGCAGTTTGGAAGGCAATAGACATAAATAAATATAGGTAGAAATAAATTAGAGCATTCAATAACCTGTTTTGAATACTGGTTATCTTATGTCGAGTCCTTATGTATAAAGAATAACTAGTTAATTTCAAGGCAATTCACTAATATCACTTTAAATTATCTCTTTAAATATACCTGATTTTCAGGGTTGGTTTTTAAAACTTTAGCTGTTAAAGTTCGCTAGATTTTTATGCGTATATTTATCTATCAATTATGGGTTTTAGGATTGGGGCTATTGGTTCTCAATACTTGGGGGTATGCACAGCAAGAAGAGGATAAGACTGAGCAGATTATAGCTGTAGCGCAGAATCGACCTGACGCTCAAATTATGATTTTAAAAATACCTGGACCAAGAGGTAGTATTGTAGATAGACATGGACGCGCATTAGCTACAACAGAAATTAAGCAACAGGTCGTGATTCATTTTCCTGCTAAGAACTTTGGGAGTGATGAAGCTTTATTAAACTGGGTCAAAGAGTTAAAAGCTTCACTGCCAGAATCAATACCAGAATTAGAACTCAAAGATTCAGAAATACTCGACCATTATGAATATCGCCGTTGGGTGCCGTTGGCTGTATCTGGTTATTTGGAGAATGAGCAGGCGTGGCAGCTAGAGGCAGGGTTGTCTCCATCATTAGGCTTGAATTCAGTTTATGTGAGAGTTTATCCAGAGGGAGAGTTAGCATCACATATGATTGGCTATTTAGGCGTCAAAGAAAAGCCTGCGAAAAAAGCGATTGAAATAGGTGATTTAAAATGGGAGCTACATGAAGGTCGAGCAGGCTGGGAAAAAATATATGAAGAAGAGCTAGCAGGTCAAGAAGGCTGGGAGAAAATTATCGCCAATGAACAAGGTGAAATTATTTATCACGAGATGTTAAAGTCTCCAGCCATTGGGGGTATCGTGCGCACCACACTTGATCTAGATCTGCAAAGGGCAGCGGAGTCAGCATTAAGAAAGCTTACCAAAAGAGGAGCTCTAGTGGTCATTGATATTGAAACGGGAGAAATTGTAGCTATGGCCTCAAACCCTAATTATGATCCTAATATTTTTCTACCTAAGGTGAAGTATAATGATTATCAGGCACTGCTCGATTCTGAGGATAAGCCTCTTATCGCTAGAGCTTATCAATCAGCGTACCCTCCTGCTTCTGTATTTAAAGCTGTCGTGGCTTTGTCCGCATTAGAAAAAGGCTTTATTGATGAGAGCACACTCATTGACGGACCTCCTTCGATGGAGATAGGAGGTAGGGAATTTAAAAACTGGAATAAAAAACCAGAAGGCGAGATCAATGTCATCGATGCCATTAAGCGCTCTTGTAATACATGGTTTTACGAATTGGCTATTTATATGCAATCGCGATCCTTTATCAATTTAGCCAAACTATTAGGACTAGGTGAAAAAAATAATTTAGCCTTATTAAGTGAGACATCAGGCAAATTACCAGATATTAAATACGAAGTTCCAGCTCAATCTGCTAACTTATCTATTGGGCAAGGAGACTTACTCACTTCACCTTTACAAATGGCAAGAATGATGGCAGGTATAGCTCGCGGTGTGAGCCTCCCTAAACTACATATTATTCAACAGGTTGTCACTAACGAAGGTCAAGTAGTCGAGCAAATGGTTTTTGGTGAGAGCACGCCATTACCATTAGGCTTTAAAGCTGTAGTTACTGTTCATGAAGGTCTTGATCAAGTGGTCAATGATAGCCGTGGTACAGGTAAGAGAGCTGCTGTCAGCTATGCTAGAATTTCAGGTAAGACAGGAACTGCTCAGTGGGGAAATGTAGATAAAAAACAATACTTAGCTTGGTTTGGTGGATTTATGCCGACCGAAAAACCTAAATATGCTTTTGCCGCGATTTACGAAGGAGAAGAGGGGCAGACCATCGGTGGGGGTACTTATGCGGCTCCTATTATCAAAGAGTTTTTTGAGCAAGCTCAACCTTATGTTGAACCTATTTTAGAGCAATGGTTGCCTAAAAAAGTCATGCCTCAAGCAAGTGATTCAGCAGAGAATCAAGACGAAGTTAGTAGTTAAAGTAGTTGCTAACTCCAGGCTAACTCAGTCAAAAGGTCTTGATTTACCTAGATTTTAGTGATTTACTTTAGAAAAGTTAACTAATTAATTTTTTATATTCAACATGAACCGTCGTACCACAGCCTCAACCAATCAAACTTATCATGTGATGATGAAGAGTTTGTACGTGCGCACTAAAACACAAAAACTCAAGAAAGCTTCGCGCTCTATTTTGTTCTGCAGCCTTGTGATGTTAGGGGCTTTATTTTTATCATTTTCGTATAAGCCTTACAAAGAACTACAAGCAGTAAAAGCAAATCATCAGACTTTACAAGCTGAGTTTGCAGAACTCGATCTTAAGAAAAACCAGCAACAACGCAAGTTGCTAGCTATTAGAGAGTACCCCGAGTACTTGGAAATTATAGCGCGCGACAAGTTAGAGATGTATCACCCTGATGAAACAGTGATACGTATTAAAGAGGGTGCTAAGTAAAAAAACATCACTCTAAAATTTAAAAATAAAAAAGCTCAGTCAAATCAATGACTGAGCTTTTTGTTTATTATTTAAAGAAAGAAGGAATTATGAGCATGAACCACAACACTCTTTTTTCTTAGATTTTTTGGCTTCTGCCATAGCAAGGAACTCTTCTAAACTAAGAGAGCCGTTACCATCTGTGTCAGCTTTCTTGAATTTAGCTGTCCAATCACAGTCTTTTTTATCACAAGATGCTTTTTCTTTGCCGCCGCATTCACCACAGCATTCTTTTTTCTCGTGTTTATGTTCTTTTGCATCACCAGTACCGCAACCACCACAATGAGCGTGTGCGAAACCAAGGAGACTTACAATTGCCAAAAAGCTAAGGAATGTAGATTTCATATTTTTATATTAGTTAGGATTAAGTTAAACTACATGCAAGTAGCTCTTAAATGATTACATTACTTTAGCAGGACTGAGTCAAGTAAGATATCATGAGAATCAATACTTAAATAATCAGCTAATTGGCAATGGAATCCCATACCTAACGTATAGGTGTAAGGGTATTTGTCTAAATATCTATCATAATACCCACCACCTTGCCCTAGGCGCCCTCCATCTTTAGTAAACGCGAGCCCAGGCACCAAAATAAGGTCCAAGTGCTTGGCTATCACTCCACTGTTTGGTTCAAGTATATCAAATGCACCTTTAACCAGTTCTCGTTGTTTCTTAACTTGCTCAAAATGCATGAGACATTGCTCTACATCAGTGATTTTAGGTAAATAAAACTGTGGTGCCAACCTCTCTACAAAAAAGGTTTCAAGCAAGGGTAATAAGTAAGGCTCAGTTCTTGTGCCTGCGAATAACCCCACCGTTTTTATCTTAGGGTTAGCCTCAAGGTAGCTAGTTAAATGCAAAATAAGTTTTTTTGAACTGCTTATTTTTTCTTCAGATTTGAGCTCTTTGAGTTGAGCGCGGTAATAAGCTCTCTGAGATTTTTTTTCAACAGACATGTAGAGTTAGAAAACCATATTTTTAGCTGGAAATAAAGACGATTTACATATATTTACAAGCACACCAACTGCTATGTCTACAGAACTTACCCGTAACTTTTCTATTATTGCTCATATTGATCATGGCAAGACAACATTGTCAGATAGGCTCATGGAGTTCACTGAGACGATAAGTCAACGTGAGCAGCAAGCGCAGCTCTTAGACGCGATGGATTTAGAGCGTGAGCGTGGTATTACAATTAAATCACACCCAGTGACTGTGGCTTATACCGCAAAAGACGGTAAGACTTATAAACTCAATTTGTTGGATACACCGGGGCATGTCGATTTTTCTTACGAGGTATCACGTAGTCTAGCCGCTTGTGATGGGGCTTTACTCCTGATTGATGCCGCACAAGGAGTCGAGGCTCAAACTGTCGCCAATGTTAATCTAGCTCTCGAGCAGAATTTAACGATTATCCCTATCATCAATAAGATTGATTTGCCATCAGCAGATGTACCAGAGTGTAAAAAACAACTCGAAGACGTGCTCGCTATTGATGGAGATTTAGCTATCCCAGCCTCAGCTAAAGCAGGCATAGGTATAGAAGATATTCTGGAGGCGATCGTCACTCGAGTGCCAGCACCTACAGATAATCCTGATAATTTATTCAGAGCTTCAGTGTTTGATAGTGTCTATGACACGTACCGTGGTGTAGTTTCTTATATACGAGTTTTTTCAGGAAGTGTCAAAAAAGGAGATAGAATCAAGCTGTTTGCCACCAAAGAAACTTACGAAGTCAAAGAGGTCGGAGTGTTCACTCCAAAAATGGACAAGCTAGAAGTCCTAGAGTCAGGTGATGTAGGCTACGTGATTGCCAACATGAAATCCGCCGCTGACGTAAAAATTGGTGATACCATGACTAATTCCACTCATCCATGTCCAGAACCTCTACCAGGTTACAAAGAGATTCAACCCATGGTATTCTCAGGTATTTATCCTATTGATACTTCTGATTACGAGAACCTTAAAGCCGCTATGGGTAAATTGCAGATTAATGATGCCGCTTTTACCTTCTCCTCAGAGTCGTCAGCTGCGCTAGGTTTTGGTTTTAGATGTGGGTTCTTAGGCCTCTTGCACATGGAGATTATTCAAGAGCGCTTACGCCGTGAGTTCAACATGGACGTCATCTCTACTTACCCATCAGTCATTTATGAGGTGAGTCTCACAGATGGTACAGATATTTTAGTGGATAACCCAACCATGCTACCAGACCCACAGGTCATCGATGAAATTCGTGAACCTATGGTCAAGGTTTTTGTCATGGTACCTGGTGATTACATCGGTGATGTGATTCAGCTCGTCATGGAAAAACGTGGTACTATAGAAAACACAGAGACCATTGATAAAACTCGCGTCCTCATCACCTCAACTATTCCGTTGAGTGAAATCCTCATTGATTTTAATGATAAGCTAAAATCCATGACCAAGGGTTACGGCTCTATGGATTACGAGCACGCTCACTACCAAGCGTCAAAATTGGTCAAAATGGACATCCTCATCGCCGCTGAACCAGTCGAGGCATTTGCCACGATTGTGCACCGCGAAAAGGCCGAGTACCGCGGCCGTGATCTAGCTAAACGCCTCAAAGAAGTCATCCCAAAACAACTCTTCGTCGTAGCTATTCAAGCCGCCATAGGAGGCAAAATCATAGCCCGAGAATCTATCTCAGCTATGAGTAAAAACGTCACCGCCAAATGTTACGGCGGCGACATCTCCCGTAAGCGTAAGCTCCTAGAAAAGCAAAAAGAAGGTAAGAAAAAGATGAAAGCCATAGGTAAGGTTAATATACCGCAGGATGCGTTTATTAAGGTTCTTAAATCCGACTAACCAAGGTGCGATAAATAAGCACTTTTAGCAAAAGAGCGCAGACTCAAAACTGTCGTAATGCTCGAGTAACTTTATTTACACTGCGCTTTACGGTTTTTATCGTCAGACGCTCTTTTATCTAAAACCGCAGCTTTTACAAAGCTGCTTTGCTTGTTTCTCATCACCTTGATTTGAGTGCTCTTTTGGCGATAAAAGCCGCCTATCTCATATTTTTTCAGGGTCGAGTAGGTTTTCTACACGACACCCTCAAAATATTCTTGCGTCGACTTTTCTCATCCAAAATCATCCTTGATTCTGATGAACCAAGGATTTAGCTACTCAAAAAAATCTAGAGGGATTGTCTGCATTCCACTTCTACACGGTTTTTATCGTCAGACGCTCTTTTATCTAAAACCGCAGCTTTTACAAAGCTGCTTTGCTTGTTTCTCATCACCTTGATTTGAGTGCTCTTTTTTTTGGCGATAAAAGTCGCCTATCTCATATTTTTTCAGGGTCTAGTAGGTTAGTAGCTGGTTATTTTTTACTTTCAAGGTAAGAAAGTGTGGTTTAAATTGTTAGCCGATTTATGCATTTAGCCAATAATAATTCAGATGAGCAAAAACTCTCCTCCTTCTCAAGGAGGAGTATTCCTGATAAGCAGGAGGGAGGTGGTCAAAAATCTATAAATAATATTAAGAAACTGAAAACATTTAGAAAAAATTTGAGAAATAACCTAACTTCAGCTGAGGCTAGTTTATGGAAAATATTGCAAAATAGGCAATTAGATGGTCGCAAGTTTAGGCGCCAACATAGTATAGGTAACTATATCTTGGACTTTTATTGTTCAGAAGAAAAATTAGCAATAGAATTAGATGGAGAAGGTCATTTTACTTTGCCTCAAAAAATTTATGATGATGAGCGTGAACTGTTTCTTAAAACTTATGACATCAAAGTACTAAGGTTTGAAAATTGCTTAGTATGGGAGAAAAAAGAATGGTTACTCGACAAAGTAAGGTCTGAATTTGGATGGTTTCTTAGGTAGGGAGTATAATAACCACCCCGTCTTTACCTTTGGTAAATCCACCCCTCCTTGAAAATGAGGGGAGTTTAGTCAATCGTGTTGGTTGGCGATATTAAAAAAACGGAGTTTAAAACAGGTTAAGCTATATTTTCCTTAACAATAAAAATGTCTTTAGATAAGGTTAAGTAGTTCAGCTCTTGTGAGTTGAACTACGGTTTGCAGATAAATAATAAAAATAGCTGGATTGGAGCTAAAGCTGTAGTGAATACTGCAGCGATTTGGCTTGAGAAAAGCGTTTAGCGAATAATGTGGAGCACAGTGTAAATAGAGTTACTCGAGCACCGCTAGATTCTCAGTGATAAAAATGCTTTTAAATAAGGTTAAGTAGTTCAGCTCTTATGAGTTGAACTACGATTTTGAGATAAAAATTGTCTGATGCAGCAGACCGTCAAAGCTCGTGTAGAAAAACCTACTCGGGCGTGACGCAGCTACGAATCTGCAATTTTTGCTCAAAAGAACCTATTTAAAGGCGTTTTTTAGACGTTGAAACGAAACTCTACCACATCCCCATCCTTCATGATATATTCCTTACCCTCAATTCTCAACTTGCCTTTTTCTTTAGCAGCGAGCTTGGAGCCTAGGGTGGTGAGGTCGTCATAACTGACTACCTCTGCGGCGATGAAACCACGCTCGAAATCGGTATGGATGACACCTGCAGCTTGTGGAGCTGTAGCTCCTACAGGGATAGGCCAGGCGCGTGTTTCTTTTTCTCCTGAGGTGAGGTAAGAGCAGAGTCCGAGGAGTTGGTAAGCACCTTGGATAAGGCTACTTACGCCACTGTCCTCTACGCCCATGGCCTCGAGGTACTCCTTGCTGTCTTCATCAGAGAGATCCATGAGCTCTTCCTCCATGCGGGCTGAGATGATGACGATGTCAGCACCCATGAGCTCTTTGGCGTATTCAGTGACTTTTGTCACTAGCGCATGGCTACTTGGGTCAGCAATGGTTTCTCCGAGCTCGTTTTCGTCGATGTTGCAGGCAAAGAGCATTTTCTTGGCACTTAGTAAGAAAAATTCACGTAGAGTGAGGGCTTCGTCATCTGAAATTTCGAGGGTTGAGGCTGGTTTGCCTTCGTCGAGGTGAGGCATAAGGCGCTCCATTAAATCGACTTCTTTTTGGGCTTCTTTGTCGCCTTTTTTAGCTTGTTTTTCGCGGCTTTGTTTACGCTTTTCTAGGGTGGCGATATCAGCTAGGATGAGCTCTGAGTTGATGATTTCAATATCACGTACAGGATCAACTGAGCCTAGCTCATGGATGATGTCTTCGTTTTCGAAGCAACGTACTACTTGAATAATAGCATCTACCTCACGGATGTTTGCGAGGAATTTGTTACCAAGGCCTGCTCCAGTAGACGCACCTTCTACAAGGCCTGCAATATCTACCATTTCAATAGCGGTAGGTATAATATTAGCTGTATTGTTCATTTCTGCTAATACAGCAAGACGAGGGTCAGGGACGCTCACCATGCCCACATTAGGATCAATGGTACAGAAAGGGTAGTTAGCGGCTTCTGCTTTGCGAGTTTTGGTGAGGGCGTTAAATAGAGTAGATTTGCCTACGTTAGGCATACCAACGATTCCTGCTTGTAACATCATAATGGTAAAGAGTTAAATAATTTTGAGCTTTATGAAGATAATTGAGTGAATAGTCAAAGGTCTTTTTGCATTAACCTGCAATTCCTCTTTATGATTTTTTTATCTGTTCTAGCAAATTAGTGCAACCGTCAAACATGAGGTCTACGACATACTCAAATCCAGCTTGACCGTCAGTGTAAGGGTCAGGGATAAAATCATCATCATGCTCGGTGAGTAGGCTAGCAAATGGTTTGACCTTGGCCTGTAGTTTTTTATCTGAAGTGAGGCTTATCACGTCTTCGTAGTTGCTATAATCCATGGTGAGGATGAGATCAAAGTCTTTAAAATCTTTGACGGTGAACTGTCGAGCCCGACCTGTGACCTCGATATCTCTCGATTGCAGAGTTTTGACCATGCGAGAGTCGGGGTGGCCTCCACTGTGGTAGTTGGCTGTGCCAGCTGAGTCTGTAGTGATAGAATCGGACTGTTTTTGGTAAGGCGTTTGTTTGAGTAGATGATTGAGTACATTTTCACCTGCTGGAGAACGGCAAATATTACCTAGGCATACAAAGAGAATTTTCATGAGCAAACAAATAGCCTGTGTTAGGCAAGATAGTGAAGTTTATTAAGTGATTTAAAGGGGTTTTCGATTGGTGTTATCCTACCACAGGTTGCTTCAAATACCCAAAACTTTTTCCCCATAATCGAAGGGTGAGTTAGAGTGGTGAATTGCTTGATGAGTGCCTGTTGTTCGTCTGTGGGAGGCATGCTAATTTGCGTAAACCAAGATTGAGCATTAATGGTTAAATAAGCGGATTGGTCAATAAAAACAGACGGAGCCCATCTTTGATTTTCTACAGCTTGTTTTAGTTGACTAAAATTAATGTGACAGCTCAGGTCAGCTAGCCCGCTTTTGTTGAGGTAGTCAGTGATGACTTGCTGTTGCTCATAGGCTTGTAAAGTGCCTTGATATCGATCAGGGTGGAGTAGATCAGCTTGAGCAAATCCATAATCAATATGCAGTTGATGCCCATCATCAATGAGTGAGCTGATATCGTGCACAAGGGTTGGCATATGGGGGCTAAATTCAAGTTCGTAACCGTCTACAGGCTCAAATGTTATATTAGCTAAATACGCTTCAATTTCATCAGCGTAAGGGCTTTTATTGATAGGGAGTTGAGTTTGAGAAAACTCTCCATTGATGTAATCGATACCTATGAGTTGCCATTGCTCATTTTGATAGATGAGTCGCTCTACAGGGAGTGCATCAAACAGTTCATTGCTCAGGATGATTCCCTGCCTAGGTTGGCGAGTCGCTTGTTGAGCTTCTTTGAACCAATGAGTGTATTCATGTGCCTTGAGAGTGGCTTGTTGCTGCTCTTGGAGTTTAGCAAAAGGTTCTATAATGGTGTAATGGCAAGCTTGATAGCAATCAGCGTAGGTGGCTTGCAAATGGTTGAGGATATCTAGTGCGAGTTGCCCATGAAAAGCACCAATTTCAAAGATAGACCAGGCTTGCTGCGGTTGAGGTAAGGTCTGCCAGAGTTGGTAGAGACGTTCGGCTATGAGTTGTCCAAAGAGTCCTCCAATAGAGATACTTGTGCTAAAATCACCAGATTGGCCTATGCTAGCTGTATTACTGGCATAATAACCATAGTCCTCATGATAGAGGCATTGCTTCATGTAAGCTTCAAAGGTCAGCGCTCCTTGCTCTTTAATAGAGTCAATGAGTTGCTCCTCAAGCATACATAAAAAGAAGGGTTAAGAAGCAGGATCTACCTCCTGAGCTGCAGGTAATGTAGGAGCCACTACTGGAGTAGGATTAGCCGGGGCTTCTATAATCTCTGGACTTTGAAAATCTGCCCAGTCGATGCGGTTTTGTGCTGCAAGGCTAAATGGGTCTATGATTTCTTCACCAGTTTTAGGGTCAAGTTTTGTGAATTGTTGTGTGGTTTGCTCCCAAATCGCAAAAGCTTTTTCTTGGTTACCTTGCTTCCAGTAGGTGTCACCTAGGATAGTTTGGAGGTAAGCGGTCAGGTAACTGGTATTTTGATTGCTTTCAAGGAGTTGTTGAGCTTGTTGGATTTGTTCTTCTGAGCCTAATTCAATAAGTTTACTAGCTAAAGAAGCGAGAATGATATCTGATTGCTCGCCACTATATTGAGCTAGTAGATTAGTTAAGCTCTCGATGCTAGCTTTAGGGTCAGTATCCCATTTGATTTCAGCAAGTTTCAGGTAAGCGCCAAAAGCAACATCAGGGTATTTGTCAGCATGCGCGCTAATCCATGCATTTAACTCATCTGTATTACCTGCAGCTATACTTACAGAGAGTTCTTCTTCGACAGTTGTGAGTGCTTGATTTTTAGATTCTCTTAAGAATGCAATAGCAAGGATAACAGCTCCAAGAACTAAGATGCCGGTAATGATGCTTTTGCTGTTTTTTTCTAAGAAGATATTAATCTTTGATTGTACAATTTCTGTTTCTAGAGATAAATCGGTAGCCATGATAGGTCAGAGTAAAGGGTTTAAGGGGCTTTAGTTAAGGTTTTTTTAGTAAAGTTGTCAATTCAAAGTGGTTAGCCCTGAGAATCTAGTGCTGCTTTGACAAAGCTTTTAAACAGAGGGTGCGGCTGTTGTGGCTTAGACTGGAATTCTGGATGGAACTGGACTCCAACATAATGAGGGTGAACACTCTTAGGGAGTTCAACAATCTCTACTAAGCCTTCGATCACGGATGTCGCTGAGATGACAAAGCCTTGTGATTCAAGCTGCTCTTTATAGTCATTATTAAATTCATAACGATGGCGGTGTCTCTCGCTGATTTCGCTACTACCGTAAATTTCTTCGGCGACACTGTCCGCCTTGAGTGTAGCGGTAGATGAACCTAAGCGCATCGACGCTCCAAATTGTACACGATTTTTTTGTTCTTCTTGTAGACAGACGACTGGATGAGGAGTCTTTGCGTTCACTTCGGTTGAGTTGGCATTTTCGAGACCACAAATATTACGTGCAAATTCGATGGTAGCAATTTGCATACCAAGACAGATGCCAAAGAACGGAATGCTGTTCTCTCGAGCGTATTGCGCTGCAAGAATTTTACCTTCGATACCGCGTCCACCAAATCCACCAGGGATGAGAATGCAGTCAACTTCTTTGAGTACATCGGTGCCGTCAGTTTCTATAGATTCTGAATCGATGCGTTTGAGGTTGATTCTCGTGTCGTGGTAAGCGCCTGCGTGAGCGAGCGATTCCTCGATAGACTTATAGGCATCTTGTAATTCAACATATTTCCCTACAAGTCCTACGGTAACTTGGTGCGTAGGAGATATAAGTGCCTCAATAAAGCTTTCCCAAGAACTCATATCCGGTTCAGGAGTTTCCAGTGCAAGTCTATCTACCACAAGTGCATCGAGTTTTTGCTTTCTCAACTGAATAGGCCCTTGATAAATAGAGTGTTCCAAATCTTTAAAACAGACCACGTTAGAAGCTGGCACGTTACAGAACATGGCAATTTTAGACCTGTGCTCTTCTTCAATTTCAGTTTCTGAACGGCAAACAATGAAGTCTGGTTGAATACCAATCTCACGCAGTTTAGCTACTGACTGTTGGGTAGGTTTGGTTTTGACCTCTCCTGCTGCTCTAATTAATGGTAGTAAAGTGACATGAATAAAGGTGAAATTATCACGGCCAATTTCTAAAGCGTATTGACGCAAGGCTTCTAAAAAGAGTAGACCCTCTAAGTCACCTACGGTACCACCAATCTCAGTGATGAGGATATCAACATCTGGGTTCTTCTCTGTTGCTAAGTCGAGTCTCTTTTTAATCTCATCAGTGACATGAGGGATGTACTGCACGGTTTTGCCCTCATAAAGACCTTGGCGCTCGTTACGAATCACGGATTCAAAAACCTGTCCAGAGGTTAGCGTATTCAGCCCTGTGAGCTGAGAATCAGTGAACCGTTCGTAATGACCTAAATCGAGGTCAGTTTCACGCCCATCTTTAAGTACGTAGACCTCTCCATGTTGATAAGGGGACATGGTGCCGGGATCGACATTTAAATAAGGGTCAAATTTCTGCAAAAGAACCTTTAAGCCACGCTTTTCTAGAAGTGTTCCTAACGAAGCTGCCACGAGTCCTTTTCCAAGTGAAGATACTACACCTCCAGTCACAAAAACATATTTCATGGATTAGATTCTTGAGGCTTATTAAGTAAAGAATCAAGTCTCTTTTTAGTATTTTTTAATTTCTGTTAAATAGGGTTGTTAATCCCTCTTCTAAATTATATATTGCCCTCATATTTAGATAGTGCTTATTATGAATTTTTTACAAGAAGGTGGTTTTTTTATGTGGGCAATTTTGGCCTGCTCAGTGGTGACTGTGAGCATAGGTGTTCTTAAACTTCTACAATTGAGAAAAACAGCTATTATACCTGTTGAACTCGAAGAGATGCTCATGAATATTCAAGGGGCTTCAGGGGAGTTGCATAAAATTCATACCTTTGTAGGTTTGCACCCTTCAAAATTAGGTACATTATGCCAAGTGATTCTTGAGCTTAGGGAATGGCCACGAGAGCATATCCAAGCTCGTTTAGAGGTGCGTTCACAAGAAGAAATTATTGACCTCAATAGAGGGGTTAATGCCTTAGAAGTAATTTACACAATTGCTCCGTTATTAGGCTTGCTTGGAACAGCCTCAGGGCTAGTTACCGTGTTTGCTAATTTAGGTGACACTCAAGATTACAGTGTCTTGGCTGTGGGTATTTCGCGTGCCCTAACGACGACTATTGCAGGGCTTGCAGTCGCTATTCCTGCAGTTATTATGCACACTTATTTTGACAGTCTTATTTACCGCTATGTAGCACGTCTTGAGGTGTTAATTGAGAGGCTGGTTAATCGAGTGATTCAATCTGAAGGAACTTAATTAGGTAGCTATATATTTCTACTCATGAAAATTGGACGACAGAAAAAGGCAAAAAAAACAGTGCCTATTATTCCCTTGATAGACATTTTAGCTATCTTGCTTATTTTCATGGTCGTATCTACTCAATTTAAAGAAGACAGACGTATTCTTGTTGTTGATTTACCAGAGGTGACAGAGGTGGAGGTGGATACCGTTCAGCAGCCTAATACGATTATTGAATTGAGCGTGGATGGCAGATTGAGCGTGAATGGAGAGGTGATCACCCACGAAGCTTTAATAGCTAAATTGCAGCAAGCAAAAATAAATCAACAAGAAAAATTTGAACTAGAGTTAGATAAGCAAGCGCCTATACAAGAGATGCTTAAATTATGGGACACTTTAGTTATGGGTGGCTACGCTGTAGATGAAATCCCTCTAAGAATGAAATAAGCCCGACATCAAAACTCTTATGAATCAATTAGTTGCTAAACCTAAATACGCTCTTTCTCGTTATTTGATAGGCTTGTTACCACTGTTATTAGTCATTTCTATTATCATCGCCATTGCGCTTTATGTCATGAATTTAAATAAGAGTAAGCTCAGTTACGAAAATGACGCAGAGATACTCATTATACCGCAAGTGTTTAGCTTGGATAATTCACGTCAAGATTGGGGCAAGTTAAAAAGTATAGAGCAACCTAGTCAGAAATTTGTTTGGCTGCAAGGTACCTTAGGCCCTACTAACGTTGGTTATCAGTTTGAAGAGATTCATGTAGATGGACTCAGTAATAAGTCGACTTTGCTAGCTACTATCAATTGTTTTAAAGTGAAAAAGCTCAAGCAATACCGTGTCGTCTTAGTGCCGATGGGAGAGACATTAGATGACACTCCTTTGTTGATGGCGGTGCAGGTTGCAAGGCAGCTCATTGCGCAAAAACACAGGCATACTCAGTTAAGCTTTGTTTTTTATAAAGCTCAGCAAGGTTTAACCACTGAGGATAAAGAATTGATTAAACAGCATTTCACTCTGGCTTCGAGTCAGCCTATTATCGAGTCTTGGGATCAGAGCTTTTTTGGTCAGCAATTAGAGGTTGATGAGGAGCCGGCTTGGAGTCATTGGCAAACATTCTCTAAGCAAGCGAATAAACTCATAAGTTTTTATAGTAAAGACTTAGATTAACTCTATTTATAAATATAGATGCGTAATTACTGGTTCATCATTTGCTTATTTTGGGGAGTTTTCGCAAGTGCCCAAGAACCCAAAGAGCCATCTCAAGTAGAGCCTCTAAAAAATCAAGAATTAGAGTTACAAGCCTATCTCTATTATTTAAAAAGTGAGTTTGTGGCATCTTCTCAAAGTTTTGAGCTGACAGGTTACATTGATGCTCGTGAGCAGGGTAGGTACCCGTTTAAGTTTCTTAGAAACTCATCTGGATTTCAGTTATCTCCGCAACCGCTAGATCCTAGATTTGGCGGTCTAGAGGTGAGATTTGATGCTAAATCGATGATGATTAATAGTTATTACTCAGGCAAAGGTAAGTTATGGAGATTAGCTGGAGATGAAACGAAATTTAGAATCAAAAACAGTGTCGTTAGTTACCATGATTTAAGTTTTGAATGCCTAAACTGGCTCAACGCACGTTGGTTAGAATCAAGTGAGGTCGAAGGAAGAGAGGCTAGAGTTATAGAATTAACTATTGATGAGCTAGATCAAACTTATTCTAACTACAGCAAAACCAAGCTTTATATAGACATCAAGACCCAAGCATTAGTCAAAATAGAATACTTTGATAAAACAGATTTTTTGCTGAAAAGGCTCGTGATTATCGATGTGTTTAAGCAAGATGGGTACTGGTTTCCAGAAAAAATTCGTGTCGAAGCCTTTGATAAAAGAAGCTTGGTTTTAACCAAAGTTAATTATATTGTTTTTGAACAAGCGCAAAAAAAGTTACCTCCCGCTTTTAATGAATAATTAACCATGCTCACTTATCTATCAATTAAAAATTTAGCCCTTATTGAGCAAGTGGAATGGTCACTTGGGCAAGGACTGTTGGCTGTCACTGGTGAAACAGGGGCTGGTAAATCAGTATTAATTAAAGCCCTTAAACTGCTACTTGGAGATAGAGCGGATAAAACCCTAATTCGTCACGGTAGCGAGCAGGCCAAGGTTGAGGCAATTTTTCAATTAGACGCTAGTAAGTTAGGGCTTGTTAACCAAATTTTAGATGACTTTGGTTTAGATGTGTTAGACGTCGATGACGGGGCAGAGCTCATTATTCGCCGTCAAGTCAGTGAGAGCAGTAGTCGTCAGTGGATTAATCAGTCGGTTGTGACTGTGCAGGCGCTCAAGCAGCTAGGCGAACAGCTTGTTGATTTACATGGAGCACATGAGCAACAATCATTATTTTCTAATGATAAGCAACGTACTTATTTAGATGCTTACTTACAGCAGCAAGCATTACTAAAGTCTTATGAGCAAGCGTATCAACAATGGAGGTTAGCTGTGCAATCTTTCGAAGAACTCCAACAAAGTGAGCAGGCAAGCTCACAAGAATTAGAATTACTCGAACATCAATTTACTGAAATCAGTTCAGCAGAAATCAACATTGAGCAAGAGCTCGCCTTAGAGCAGCAGTACCAAAGAGCCAGCTCAAGTGTAAAACTCTTAGAACTTAGTAGCCAAGCAGCAGCTTGTTTTGAAGCTCAGCCTGATTCAGCTAGTCTCACTGATTTGCTAGAAATCCTACAACGCAAGGCAAGTGAGATTGAGCGCTTAGATGAAGCGTGTGAGATTTTTATCGAGCTCCCTGCAGTGCAGGAATCATTGCAAATGATGCAGCAAGAGATCAGTCGCTATGTAGAGGACTTGGATTTAGATCAGTCTGCTTTTGAGGCTTTGGAACAACGCATTAATTTACTAGAAAGCTTAAAACGCAAGTATGGACCTAGTTTGGAAGATGTAGAGGCATACGGTATTAAAATCCAAGAAAAGCTCTCCACTATAGGCAACCGTGATGAGGCGCTAGCTAAATTGGAGCAGCAAGTCGATAGTTGTAGAGTTGCTTTAGATCAATTAGGGCAACAGCTAACCCAAAAACGTGCAGACGGTGCACAGTTATTAGCTAAAACCATTGTTCGGCATCTGCAAGAACTAGGCTTCCTTAAAAGTGAGTTTAATATAGAGCTTAAACCACTAGAACAGCCAAGTGCTACAGGTTTAGAGAGTATCGAATTTAATTTTTCGCCTAACCCTGGAGAGCCGAGTAAGCCCCTCAAGCTCGTCGCTTCAAGTGGAGAGATGAGTCGAGTCATGTTGGCAATCAAAGCGGCTCTTGCGGAGCAAGATTCAGTGCCTTTGTTAGTATTTGACGAAATTGATGCCAATGTAGGTGGTTCAATTGCGACTCAAGTAGGTGAGAAGATGAAACAAATTTCAGCTAATCACCAAGTCATCACTATCACTCATTTTCCTCAAGTTGCGGCACAGGCACAGCAGCATTTTGGTGTCAGTAAATCTATGGAGGGTGATCGAGTAGTGTCCACTATTCAAGAATTATCAGGCGAAGCTAGGTTAACTGAGCTCATGCGTATGCTAGGCGGTGAATCATCAGAGGTGAGAGCCTTGGCACAGCGCTTAATTCAAAATTAGCTATGAAAACTATTATCATCTTATTACTCGCAACTTTAATGCTAGGAGCTCAAGAAGTTCAAAAAACTCAGCTTGAAGGCTCTGATGTTGAAAGTGAAATTATCAAAGTCTGGGGTAAGGTAGAAATGCCTGGGAATAAAACTCAAAATCAAGAAAAGCAGTTACCAATTAAAGAAGACGGAGTTTTACGTATCACCAATGTGAGTGAGCCAACATTGGAGTTATTTAAAATAGAGGATGCTCAAGCCCCTACCATTATAGTATGTCCAGGAGGCGCTTATAAAATATTAGCTTATAATAAATGTGGGACTGACGTCGCCAAATGGCTAAACTCACTTGGTTATCATGCAGCAGTCTTAAAATATAGAGTGCCCAATAATAAAGCTGGAGCTTTTCAAGATATTCAAAGAGCAATAAGAAAGGTGCGTCATCACGCTGAAGATTGGGGCATTGAATCGACTAAGGTTGGTCTAATCGGTTTCTCAGCTGGAGGTCATTTAGTGGCACGTGCTAGTCATTCTTTTGCGCATCAATCTTATGCTGCCATAGATGAAATCGATAGTTTGAGTAGTCGTCCTGATTTTGCCATTTTAGTGTATCCTGCTTATTTAAATAAAGGCGAGGGTGTTGCCCCTGAATTTAAAGAAGCCACTCAAGTGCCGCCTACTTTAATTGTGCATAATAAAGACGATTACAAATATATTAAAGGTTCGCTCGTTTACGCTAATAAATTGAAAGAAGAACAGCTACCTCATCAATTTCTTCTCTATGAAACTGGGGGGCACGGTTACGGGTTAACGTCCAAAGGCGATTCCAGTGTTTGGCCTCAACAAGCTCAATTGTGGCTGCAACAGCTATCGCTTTGAGTTGATTATATTTTATCACACTACACGACAAAAAAATTAATGATACCATAAGGTATTTGATTCGCCCAGCCAAGCTTTGGCTGTCTCTCACCCCTTGTTTCTTAAAAA
>DGJT01000012.1 GCA_002387565.1 Akkermansiaceae bacterium UBA4589
TGCTATTGATGAGTTGAACTGAAAAAGACTCTAATCAAATATAGATATTTCACAAGTAAAAATAACCAAAAAGTTAGCTTAATCTGAGAAAAATCTACTTTTTGAAAGTTGCTAACCACAAAAAAGCGCCCAATGTTAACCATTGAACGCTTTTTATTAAGCTAAATGAAGTTATGAAATTAAGCTTGAGCAATGATATTCTCAGCGTTCATACCTAGTTCGTTGAGGACGAATCCACCTGGAGCTGAGATACCGAATCTGTCGATGCCGATCACTCTGCCACCGTTGGCTTCGCTGCCGACGTATTTCCACCAGAGAGCTGATACACCGGCTTCGATAGCGATGCGGCTAGTGCAGCTTGCAGGGAGTACGCTTTCTTTGTATGCGTCGCTTTGTGCATCGAACACTTCGAGGCAAGGCATAGAGACTACACGTGTACCTGCGCCAAGAGATTTGGCAGCTTCGACGGCGTGTTGGACTTCTGAGCCAGTCGCCATAATGATGCGCTCGAGAGGGGCTGTTTCTTTTACTAAGATATAACCGCCTTGCATAGTGCCTTGGCGTTTTTCTTGGACGCTGAGGCTTTCTTGGTCAGGGAGGTTTTGACGGCTGAGAATGAGTGCTGTTGGATTTTCGTTGTTAGCAAGAGCTGATACCCAAGCGGCTACGGTTTCT
Source organism: Akkermansiaceae bacterium UBA4589 (assembly GCA_002387565.1). Taxonomy (GTDB): domain Bacteria; phylum Verrucomicrobiota; class Verrucomicrobiia; order Verrucomicrobiales; family Akkermansiaceae; genus UBA4581. The sequence goes on from DGJT01000012.1 coordinate 676, forward strand.
TCACCATCACAAGGACGGTAGACATGTAGACCTGGAATCACGCGTAATCCACTCACTGTTTCAACAGGTTGGTGAGTAGGGCCGTCCTCACCAACACCTACAGAATCATGAGTGAAAATATAAGTCACAGGGAGGTTAGCCAAAGCAGCTAAACGAATAGAAGGGCGGAGGTAATCAGCAAACACTAGGAAGGTCGCACCACTCGCACGGAAGATACCATCATAAGCAATACCATTGAGGATCGCTCCCATAGCGTGCTCACGAATACCAAACCAGATGTTCTTACCTTCTGGGGTATCGATACTAAAGTCGCCACCATCGTTGATGTAGTTCTTAGTTGAGCCAAATAAGTCAGCTGAACCAGTAATGAGTTCTGGCACATGAGTGGCAATATCATTGATGACCTTTCCTCCACTGGCACGTGTGGCTGCGCCACCTGATTGCTCTGGAAGTTCAGCTAGGAGTTTGTCTGTGTCAATATCAAGATTAAGGCTGTTAGCGAGTTGGTTAGCTAGCTGCGGGTTAGCGGCTTGCCATGCGCTGTAAGTGTCGTTCCATGCGTCGTATTTAGCTGTGTTCTCTTGGGCAACTTGAGCAAAGTGTGCTTTGACAGAATCAGAGATGTAGAAAGTTTCAGCTGGAAGACCTAAGCCTGCACGGGCTGTATCGGCAAAGTTAGCGCCACTTTCACCATGACCTTTGGCTGTGCCTGCTACTTCTGGGATACCACGGCCAATTTCAGTTTTGGCAATGATGATACTTGGCTTACCTGTAGTTGCTTTGGCTGCGGCGATAGCTGAGTCAATTGCTGAGAAATCATGACCGTCGATGGTTTGTACGCTCCAACCTAGTGATTCAAAGTAAAGCTCTGCATTTTCACTCTGAGTTTGGTCAGCAAGCGCATCAAGGGTGACATCGTTGCTATCATAAATTAGTACGAGATTATCGAGTTTGTTGTGTCCTGCGAATGCAATGGCTTCACGAGCGACACCTTCTTGTAAACAGCCGTCACCAGCAAGAGCGATAACATGACTATCAAAGATAGTGTGCTCTGCTGTATTATAAAGAGCCGCTGCTTTTTTCATGCTAAGTGCGTAACCTGCTGCGTTACCTACACCTTGTCCAAGTGGGCCTGTGGTGGCTTCTACACCTGGAGTTTCATTGAACTCTGGGTGACCTGGTGTGAGGCTGTGGAATTTGCGGAAATCTTTGACTTCTTGTAGAGGGAGTTCATAGCCAGCAAGATGTAACCATGAATAGATGAACATAGAGCCATGACCAGCAGAGAGGATGAACCTGTCACGATTGAGCCATTTTGGATCTTGGTTATGGTAGTTGAGTTGACCTCCGCCAAAAAGTGTGGCTCCAATTTCAGCGCAACCAAGTGGAAGACCCAAGTGACCTGATGAACAAGCATGGACGGCATCGATGGCCAGACCTCTAGCTTGAGCTGCTGCTTCTTTTAAAATAACTTCATTCATAATAATTTTAGATGTGTAAAAGGTGTCGTAATTTTTGTTGTAGGTAGTTACTTGATATTGAACTGTCCAAGTATCCGATTCCAGTCCTCTTGTAGAGTAGAGAAAGTAGCCTGTCTAGCGTTTTTTCTAAGGATGATTACGAAATAATAAGGCTGTGATTGAAATAGTATTAAATCTGATTGAATCAGGCTTTTTACTCTGCGACGCAGCTTATTTCGAACTACGGCATTACCAATTTTCTTGGTAGCAATGATGCCAAATTTGGCATGAGTTAAATCTGCGGATTTATAGGCAGATACCACTAAATGATGGCTAGATTTACTCTTGCCGTGGAGCTTGCTATTAGCAAACTCTTCATGGGTGCGCATAAAGAAGGTTGTTCTCGCAAACGCACCCATAAAATAATTTAATTAACGCTTGTTCTTATCAGCGCCAGTAGTGTGCTGTTGAGTGTGGCGTTTGTAGTGGAGTTCTGTTCCTCTAGGAAGGATGTTTTTGCGGCCCTTGCGACGGCGATTTTTGAGAATGCTGCGACCTGCTTTAGTGCTCATGCGTGAGCGGAAACCGTGCTGGCGTTTGCGGACTCTTTTTGATGGTTGATACGTACGTTTCATAATCTTGAATTAAGTGTTAACTTAAAAGAAAGTAACTTGAGATTTTTCTCAAAGGTTTAAATGGATGGGGATTCTATTTAATTAATTGCTATTGTCAATGTAAAATAAGAATAATTTGATTTTTTCTCTATAGTTTGGGTTTGGAAGTTCTTTTTTTTAAAGTTTTTAGATTGCTGTATAACCCTTGACCTCATGTTTGAGTTATGGCTAGTATATGACAAAATAAGTTTAAGTCATAATAATGTCAGAGCAAAATGTTAGAATAGAAATCGCGACTCTAGATGAGTTAGCTCAGCTCACTGATTTAGTCACTGATTTGATGGATTTGCAAGAAGACTTTGAGGCTAATGCTATCTTACATGAGAGAGGCTTGAGGTTGATCCTCGAAGATCCCAGTCGTGGACGTATTTTTGTGATTCGTAATGACTATCAAATTTTAGGTATGGTAAATACCTTGTTTACAGTTTCTACCGCTTTAGGTGGTTTTGTGATTCTTATGGAAGATTTTGTGATTCACCCTGAGCATAGAGGGCATAATTATGGGACTAAGCTCTTGGATTATCTTACAAAATTTGCTCAAGAAAGAGACTTTAAGCGTATCACTTTATTAGCTGATAAGCTCAGCGCAGATTCACAAAAGTTCTTTAAAAGTCACGGGTTTAAATATTCTAGCTTAACCCCTATGAGGCTTATACTGAACTCTACTAATGACTATGATTAATCATAAAAATATCATACTTATTGGATTTATGGGCTGCGGTAAAAGTACGGTAGGTTATGAGTTAGCCAAGAAGTTAAACTTTAATTTCATTGATGCAGACGCAGCTATTGAAGCTATAGCAGGTGAGAATATTCATCAGATATTTAGTGAGCGAGGTGAGTCCGCTTTTCGCAAACTAGAAACAGATTACCTCAAGCAATTATGTGAGCAAAATATAGCTGGTAATATTTTAGCTACAGGTGGAGGTATGGCTCTAAGTGAGGAAAATCAAAAATATATGAAGCAATTAGGTGTCGTGGTTTGGTTGGATGCCAAGTTTGATTTGATTTGGCAGAGAGTAAAATCTGCTAAACATCGCCCTTTAGTAACCAATACAGAGGAGGCCAAAGTTAATTTACAAACACTATATAAATCTAGAGTAGATGTTTATGCTCAAGCTTGTGATTTAAAAGTGGAAATAGACAGATTGACGCTTGATGAAATTATTTTAGGCATCATTGAATCTATTCGTTACGCTAAAGAATCTTAGTGGATTTTTGAACTTGCTTTTTCCTTTGGTTTTATTAGTCTCTCATCTTTGTTTTATTCATTATGTATTTACCTGATAACGTCCAAGAATACTTAAAGTTTGCTCGCGATTATGGAGCGTCTGACTTGCATCTTAATACAGGGTCTAGGCCACATTGGAGGATTAATGGTCATTTGAGTCGTATTTGGGATGAGGCTCCACGCATGGATGAGTCTAAAATGCAGGCGTGTCTGGACAGTCTAATCACAGATAAGCAACGAGAAATTTTAACTAAAGATGGGCATTTAGATTTTTCTTATAGTGATCAAGGAGGTAGATATCGAGCTTCTGTGGTTAAACATCGCAAAGGCTATGGTTTAGTATTTAGAATTGTAGCTGATAAAGTAAAGAGCCTTGCTGAACTGGGCATTGAATGCAAGCCACTCATTGATTTATGTCATTATCAAAATGGCATCATTTTGGTGACGGGTTCTATGGGTTCGGGTAAATCCACAACATTAGCCGCCTTAGTTGATTACATTAATCAAACACGTCCAGAGCATATTTTGACCCTAGAAGACCCTGTGGAGTTTATTTTTGAATCAGCGAAAAGTCAGATTAATCAACGCGAAATCCCCACACATAGTGAATCTTTTGCTCGTGCGCTTAGAGCTTCGTTACGTGAGGATCCAGATGTGATTATGGTAGGGGAGATGCGTGATTTGGAAACGATTAGTTTGGCACTTACTGCCGCTGAAACAGGTCACTTGGTTATCGCTACCTTGCACACAGCAAACGCTATAGGTACTTTAGATAGAATTATGGATGCCTTTCCTTCTGCTCAAAGAGATCAGATACGTGTTATGTTAGCAGAATCGTTAAGAGGTATTTTTTGTCAGCAACTTGTTCCAAGAATTGATAACGAATGTATGGTTGCGGCTCATGAGCTATTATTAAATAATATGGCTGTGGCTAACTGTATTCGAGAGGGCAAGACATTTATGCTCAAGGGTATTATGCAAATTGCAAAAAATGAAGGTATGACGCTTATGGATGAAAGCTTAATGCATTTACGTAGAAGCAACCTTATTTCAGAAGAAGAATTTAAAGCACGTCTAACTGATGTAGCAAGCTACATCAGTGAAAGCTAATTTATTGATTTTTATTTATGTCTAATTTACTCATTCACAAACTTTTTACTTATTTAGTAGAAAATAAAGGTTCTGATTTGCATATTTCTCAGGGTCAGCCACCAAAGGTGCGTATCAGTGGAGAATTGGTCGTTATACCTGGCTACCCGGAACTCACTCACGAAACCATGCTTGAATTGCTGACTTCTATTTGTGAGCCTCATGTTTACGCAAGATTTGAAGCAGAAAATGATTTAGATTTTGCCTACGAGATGAATGAAGAGTCTAGATTTCGTTGTAACTATTTTGTTCAAGCTCATGGACTGGGAGCTATTTTCCGTCTTATTCCAACTGAGATTTTAACTTTAGAGGATTTAAGTCTGCCAGATGCAATTGAGAGGTTTACCCATTTACGTTCAGGCTTGGTATTGGTGACCGGCCCTACAGGTTCAGGTAAATCAACAACCCTAGCTGCCATTATTGATTATATTAATCGTCATCATCGTTATCATATTGTCACGATTGAAGAACCTATCGAATTTGTTCACCAAAATAAGCAATCACTCATCACCCAAAGAGAAGTGCCTGTGCATGCACCTAATTTCACCACAGCGCTAAAAGCTGCTATTCGTGAAGATCCCAATATTATTCTAGTTGGTGAGATGCGTGATCTAGAAACTATTGGTTTAGCACTAAGTGCGGCAGAAATGGGAGCTTTGGTATTCGGAACCCTGCATACTAACAGTGCGCGTAAGACTATCGACCGTCTCATTGATGCCTTTCCTGCTAATCAGCAGGATCAGGTTAGAACTATGTTAGCTGGCTCACTTAAGGGTGTCGTAGCTCAGTTACTCATGAAGCGCATCGATAAGCCAGGTCGAGTGCCTGTTAATGAAATTTTAGTAGGAGGCACAGCGGTAAGCGCGATTATCCGTGAGGGTGCTACCCATAAATTAGGCGATGCTATTGTTTCAGGTAAGGCCGAAGGCATGCAATTTATGGATGATGATATATGGGCTAAAATGATTGAAGGCAAAGTCTCAGCAGAAGAAGCTTATATGAAATCTTCTGATAAGGCCCGCTTTGCGGCTTTCTTGCCCGAAGAGCTTAAGCAAACAGTGGGCAAGATGGGTAGTTAAGTGACTTTGTCTAACGATGAGTAAAGATGAGTGACTTTTACGAAGCCTGTTATCAAAAGCTACGCGAAGTCCCAACAGGCTATATCACGACCTACCAAGAATTAGCCTTAGCCCTTAATTCTAGAGCTGTATGCGCCGTGGGTACAGCGATGAACAAAAATCCTTACCCTAGAGAAGAGGTGCCTTGCCATAGAGTGGTAAGAAGTGATGGCTCAGTGGGTGGCTATGAATCTGGAACTGAGCGGAAAATAGAGAGACTCAGAGCCGAAGGTTTAGTCATTATCCAAGGAAAAATTCAAGATTTCGAAACTAAACTGTGGAAGTTTTAAGTGATTTAGGCCTAACCACAGAAGACACGGAGTACACAGAAAAAGCTAAGCAGAGCAACAGCTCTACTGACGCCCCCGACTAAGTTAATGTCAGCACTTTTATTTTTCATTTTTAACTCTTCACTTTTCACTTTTCAGACTTTAGTCTGCACTCATGGATTGGTTCACAGAGCACACGCCTCAAGTCGCTAAAGTCCTCATTGATGGACCTAAGGAAATGGTGTGCGACTATGCCATACCTGAATCACTCATCACTCAAATTAAGGTAGGAGCTCGGGTGTGGGTCAGTCTACGTGAACGCAGAGTCAGTGGCACCGTACTGCTGATCGATGAGCCGGATGAGTCAGCGACATTTAATGTCAAACCTATCGATGCCGTAATAGATAAAAGCACAGTTATTCCAGAAAACCTTATGCGTTTAGGGCGTTGGATGGCGGACTATTATCTAGCACCTATGGAGCAAGTCATGCGCGCACTTTTGCCTCATGTGGTAAGAGCTGATAAGAACCAAGCTAAACTCCAACAACAAGTGCAATGGTTATGGGGGGAGACAGCCCAGTTTAATTCGGAACAACAAGAAGCATGGGGTAAATTAGAAAAACGCTCACCTAAACAATTCGTTTTAGCAAACCTTATCCTCCAAACAGACAAGCCATTCTTAGCTACGGAATTACTCACTCTTAGCGGAGCTAGTCGCGCTGTGTTAAAAGGCTTAGAAAGCAAAGGCATGATTGCCATTGAGCAAGTAGCTGTCCGCCGTGACCCAGAAGCTCAAGTAGAAACCACAGAATCCGCTCCTAAGCAGCTTAACGAAGAGCAGCTCAATGCCGTTAACTGCATCAAGCAGAGTATTGATGAGTCAGCCACAAAAAAAGTCAAACCCATCCTATTACAAGGGGTTACAGGATCAGGGAAAACAGAAGTTTACTTGCAGTCCGCAGCTCACGTTTTAAAACAGGGTAAAAGCACGCTAATCCTTGTTCCCGAGATTGCGTTGACACCGCAAACTGTGGGTAGGTTTAAATCAAGGTTTCTCTCCATTTTAGGTAACCTAGAAGAAGTGGCAGTGCTGCACTCTGGACTTTCTGATGGAGAACGTTTTGATGAATGGCACCGTATCGAAAGAGGTCAAGCACGCGTGGTGATTGGCGCGCGTAGCGCCATATTTGCGCCTATACAAAACCTTGGGCTCATCGTCGTTGATGAAGAACACGAAGGCTCTTACAAGCAAGAGAGTAGTCCTCGCTACCAAGCTCGAGATGTCGCTGTGATGCGTGGTTACATGGAGCAATGCCCTGTTGTTTTAGGTTCAGCCACCCCATCACTCGAAAGCACTGCCAATGTGCAGCTAGGCAAGTACCAGCTCATCGAGCTGACCAAGCGTATCGATGGTAGTTATTTACCATTGATTCATCTCGTCGATATGCGACTAGAAGCGAGCAAAATCAAAGGCGAAGCCATGATAGCAGAACCACTACGCATTGCCATAGATGAACGCTTAGAAAAACAAGAGCAAGTCATCCTATTCCTCAATCGTCGTGGATTCTCCAAAGCTGTCATGTGCACCTCCTGCGGAGAAAAAGTCAACTGCGCCCATTGTTCCATATCCATGACCTACTACCGAGCTGAAGATGTCTTACGTTGTCATTGCTGTGGCTACCAGAGCTTAGTTCCTAAAACTTGTAGTGAGTGTGGAGAAAGAGCCTCAGTCTACCACGGCTTTGGTACCGAGCGAGTCGAACAAGCTCTGGGCAAAATATTCCCCGCAGCTCGTATAGCTAGACTCGACACGGACGTCACCACTCGCAAGCACGCCTTGCGTGATACGCTCGACGCCTTTCGCACTCGCAAGCTCGATATCTTGCTCGGCACCCAGATGATAGCTAAGGGACTTGATTTTCCTGGAGTCACGTTAGTGGGGATTCTCAATGCAGATGTTAGCCTACATATACCAGATTTCAGGTCTTCTGAGCGCACCTTTCAGCTCCTCACTCAAGTGGCAGGAAGAGCAGGCAGGGGAGACCTCGCAGGCGAGGTCATGATACAAACCTACATGCCCCATCACCCAGCTATCCAATACGCAAGACATCATGATGTTCACTCCTTTGCCACACAAGAGCTCAAGGCACGCAACATGTTTAAATACCCACCGTATTTACATCTAGCTATCGTCCATATCTCCAGCCTCAAACAACAGCACGGACAACTCCTAAGCGAACACATCCACAAAGCTCTCGAAGCAAAACTACCAGATGGCGTCTGGATGGGACAGCCCCACATCCCCCTCATGAGTAAAATAGATAATAGATACCGTTATCAAATCATGATAAGAGCCAACAAAATAAGCCAAATCCAAACCTGGCTCAGTCAAACCCTAAGTCGTTTTGATACTAATCAAGAATCTCGAATTATCATCGACATCGACCCCTATAACCTAATTTAAATGGTTGCTTTGAGCGATTCAGAACTCTCTACCAAACTTCCTTGCTCTTCGAGTAGCTTTATCTACACTTCATCACAAGGTTTTGTTAGATAGCTCTGACTCATCTAAAATCACCACATTTAAATCCATGATTGGAGTGATTAACGATATCTACACTGCGCGCCACGTTCTTCGTTAAAGCGCTATTTCAACAAAAACTGCTTACTCCGTAAGCGTCAGCACATTTTCTGCGCTGTTGAGTTGTTGCAAACGGATTAATTATCCAAAACTAGACACTCTTAAACCTAAATTGTTGTAAGAGTTGATTTTGAGATAAGTGTATTTTAATTCTTAAAACCGTAGTTGAGATATATAACTAAACTACTTAAATAGTTTGTTTTTGGCGTTTTCTACTAAACAATAAGCCTATACAGCTTAAGGTGATAAATAATAATGAATGAGGTTCAGGTACTACGCTTGCAGCAGAGGTATGCCTTAAAAAAATATGATCATTAAAAGTGGTGGCACCATTTGAACTATTATAGCTCCATGCTAATAGAGTATCTCCTACTTGAGAAAAATTAGGGTCACTATCAAATAAGTCGGCAATCGTTTTACTGTTCCAAGTTAAAGAGGCAGAAACAGTATCAGTTGGATCTAAAGTGTCACCATAACTACTGCCCCAGTATATGAAACTAGTTTCAAAGCCAAAACTGCCAGAGGCAGAATCAGCTTCTGTCGTATTTAGTGTGGTAAGCTCATATTCGCCAGGGTTTAAACCATTATGAGAGAAGGGATAATAGTTGCCTCCAACATCATCTGCTAGACTATATAGCCTATCTGCAGCTGAGTCAAAACTCATAAATACAGAGCTTGAAAAAGGTGAATAGTAAGTGTTATCGAAATTACCTGTAATAGTTGCAGTTACGTTGCCTCCTGATTCTACAAAATCCCAATAAAGTGTTGCAGCGTTAGCTATAAATGAGAAGTAAGCAATAAAGAAGATAATTAATTTCATTTGTTTATATATTTTTGCAAAAGCTCATTAAAGCAAATAGGAGCGCAATGCAATGTTAATGTGTGTAGTAGTTATTTCAAATAAGCCCACTTTTGATTCGCCCGCTCTTACTCAGAGCGTCGTTGATGGCTATACGCCACTTGCTACGCAAGCACGTCTCTACACTCCTGTCCAAAATTGCTTTGCAATTGTTCACCCTTCGGGCAAAAGCACTTCATTTTATTTCGTCTTTTGTCTTATCAGCCACGCTTTATCCTGTCGCTACGCTCTACGCTCTGCGGATTGCATGTCTACGACATGAGGATGGGTTGCAGTCGCTAGCTGATTTCAATTTTTAATTTAAGCTAAGCTTTTTCTTGCTGTGCCTTCCGTGATTTCTGTGTTTTCAGTGCCTTCGGTGGTTAATCTTTTCTTTGCGTCTTGGTGACTTTGCGTGAGCTTCTTATAACTCAGCTGAATAGCTTAAATAACTCAGAGTTAATAAGGCAGTTGATGCTATGCTTAGCTCATTCTCAATTCTTCATTTTTAATTTTTAATTTTTAATTTAAGCTCAGCTCGCTGAGCTTAGGCTTTTTTATGTTGGAAGGGGCGTTTGCGGTTGGGGTAGATGGTTTGGATGTAGATGTTGTATAGTGTGACTAAAAATACTTGCGCAATAAATAAAGTGTCACTATAGTGATACTATGAAGACTGAATTGGTGACAACCCTAAAAAGGAAGGCTACAGATATACTCAATACCTTATCTGAAGATCATGAAACGGTACTTATTACTCAGCACGGAAAGCCTGCAGCTTACTTGGTGGACGTTAATTTGTATGAAGTTATGGAATCCAAGATGGCTTTGCTAGAAGGTATCGCTAGAGGGGAAAAAGCGATTATAGAGGAAAGAACTGTTTCTCATGAGGAAGCGCAAAATAAAATGCTAAGATGGCTCAAATAGAGTGGGCTGAATCTGCCCTATCTGATCTGGACGCTATAGCAGACTATATTGCGATAGATAACTCAGTTGCTGCGGCTAACTTTGTGAGAGACGTTTTTGATAAGGTTCAACTATTGGAAGATTTCCCAGAGATGTGTCCCTATGCGCATGATTTGCCTGATCAGCGCTACAGGCAATTATCAGCCCCACCAGCTCGCATCTTTTATAGAATTCAAGAAGAGGTAGTTTATATTATCTATGTCATGAGAGCTGAAAGGCATTTAAAGCTAACAAACCTTGAGGCCGCAGATAAATCTAAATAAAGATCAGAATTCAGCTGTATTTAGATAAGCGCATTAATTGAATTCTTTCGTTCTCCATTTTTAATGTTCAATTTTTAATTTAAGCTAAGCTTTTTCTTGCTGTGCCTTCCGTGATTTCTGTGTTTTTAGCGCCTTCTGTGGTTAATCTTTTTTTGCGTCTTGGCGTCTTGGCGTGAGCTTTTTATAACTCACCTTATAAATACTAACTATAATGAATGCTTAGCTCATTTTCCATTTTTAACTTTCAACTTTTAATTTAAGCTCGCTTACTGAGCTTACGCTTTTTTATGTTGGAAGGGGCGTTTGCGGTTGGGATAGAGGGTGGTGCAGATCTCGCAACCTATGCCCATGCAGCTGCGGGCTTGGCAGTATTCGCGTCCGTAGTAGATGATTTGGATGTGGATGTCGTTCCAGGTTTCTTTGGGGAAGAGGCGTTTGAGGTCTTTCTCTGTTTGTTGTACGTTCTGACCGTTGGTGAGTCCCCAGCGTTGCGCGAGTCTATGGATATGGGTGTCGACGGCAAAGGCAGGGATACCAAAGGCTTGAGACATGACGACACTAGCGGTTTTGTGCCCGACTCCGGGGAGTTCTTCTAAATCAGGGAAATTAGCAGGGACTTCCCCGTTATGCTTGTCGACGAGGATGTGAGAGAGGTTGTAGATGGCTGATGCCTTGCGTGGGGCTAGCCCACAGGGGCGCACGATGGCATCAATTTCCTCGATGCTCAGGTTAATCATGTCAGCTGCATTGTCAGCAAGCGCAAATAGAGCAGGCGTGATTTTGTTGACTCGCTCATCAGTACACTGCGCAGATAAGAGGACAGCTACAAGTAGGGTAAAGTGATTACTATGATCGAGAGGAACGGGTGGATCGGGGTAGAGCTCTTGCAACTTAGTTTGCACATATTTAGCTCTTTCTTTTTTAGTCATGACTTTTTCTAACTAAAAACATCTACGACTTCAACTCATTTACTATTAAGAGAGACTTTGCCAATAAAAAAACTCCCGCTAACCGTTAAATTAGCAGGAGCTTGATATTAAATTAAGTGTTTACTTGAGAGTCAAAGCTACATCATTTGATGTAGCGGTTTTAGAGCTAAAAGTTGATTGTGAGGAAATGTGGAGCGCAGTGAATATGAAATTCTCGAGCACCGCAAAAGTTCCGAACTTCAGTTTTTAGCCTAAAAGTGACCTCAAATAGATACTTAATCAATGACTTCTGGCCAATCAGTATGAAACCACTCCCCAGCAGGCTTATCAGTACGTTCATAAGTATGCGCACCAAAGAAGTCACGCTGTGCTTGGAGCAAGTTAGCTGGGAGTCTGTCGTTACGATAACTATCGTAATAAGACAGTGAGGCTGAGAATGCTGGAATCGCAATACCTTGTGAGACACCTAGAGCCACGACCTCGCGCCATGCTTGTTGAGAATCGTTGAGGATGTCTTTGAAATAGGGGTCGAGCATGAGATTGCTGAGCTCTGGATTACCTTGGTAAGCTTTAGTGATGTCATTAAGGAAACGTGCTCTGATGATACAACCACCACGCCAGATTTTAGCAATATCACCGAGGTTAAGGTCCCATTGCTTAGCTTCACCCATCGTTTTGATGAGGTCGAGGCCTTGAGCGTAAGAGATGATTTTTGAGGCAAAGAGAGCTTTTTTGACTTTAGCTACAAAAGTAGCCTTGTCCCAATCACTGTTAAATTCGCTAGGTCCTTGAAGTTGGTTAACTGCAATAACACGCTGTGCTTTGAGGCTTGAAAGGATGCGTGCTTCTACAGCAGCATTGATAGTTGAGATAACCACTGCATTTTCTGCACCATTGATAAGCGTCCATTGGCCTGTGCCTTTTTGACCCGCTTTATCCATGATGACATCGATGAGCGGTTGGTTGGTCTCTGTGTCTTGGATTTCAAAGATTTTAGCGGTGATTTGAATCAGGTATGACTCTAATTCGCTTTTGTTCCACTCGTCAAAGATAGTTGCCATTTCATCTGTAGTGAAGCCAGCTGCTTTGAATAGAGCATAAGCTTCACAGATAAGCTGCATATCTCCGTATTCAATGCCGTTATGAATCATTTTCACATAATGACCTGCGCCACCTTTGCCGATGTGAGTCACACATGGTTCGCCGTCTACTTTTGCAGAGATAGCTTCAAAAATAGGTTTTACCACTTCCCAACTTGAAGTCGGGCCACCTGGCATGATAGAAGGACCTTTGAGTGCGCCTTCTTCACCACCTGAAACACCTGAACCTACGAAAAGTAAGCCTTTGCCGCCTAACTCTTGGCTACGACGCTCAGTATCAGTGTAGAGACTGTTACCTCCATCGATGATGAGATCGCCATCTTCTAAGAGAGGGATGAGTTTTTCTATAACAACATCTACAGCAGGACCTGCTTTGACCATAATCATGACTTTGCGAGGGCGTTCGAGGCTTTGCACAAAATCAGACAATTCTTCGAAGCCTTGGAGTTGTTTGTCAGGGTGTTGACTTACGAATTTTTCAGTGACACTGTAAGTACGATTGTAAACGGCTGTTTTGAAGCCGCGGTTTTCCACGTTGAGAATAAGGTTTTGACCCATGACGGCGAGGCCGATAAGTCCAAAGTCGTTTTTGTGAGTAGATTTGTCTTGCATAGTTGTTAAAAAAGTTAAAGCTTCATAGAGATATTGCTAAGTGAAATCAAGACAATATCCTTCATTTCTAGTTATGATAGCCAATTATATTACTTTATTTCGACTGGTATTAACAGTGGTTGTGGTTTGGAGCTTAGAAGCTTCGCTTTTTGTAGTGGCTTTATTCGCATTTATTCTAGCTGCAATCAGTGATTGGTTAGATGGTTATCTAGCAAGAAAGCTCAAGCAAGAAAGTGCTCTAGGAGCTCTTTTAGACCCTTTAGCGGATAAGATATTGGTGTTAGCTGTATTTGTGTTTTTTAGCTTTTTGGGTCTAATACCTGTATGGGTGACTATCATTATTATGACAAGAGAGCTCTTGGTCACAGGTATTCGTCAAATGGCGATGAGTCAAGGAGTGGTGATGGCGGCAGATAAATCTGGAAAGTACAAAACCACCATACAAATGCTCACCCTCATTTTAGGTTTAGTTCAATTAGCCTATAACTTAGATGTGTTAAAACTCTACTTTGAAATTGGAGTATGGTTAAGTCTAGCGCTCACCCTCTATTCAGGTGTTTTCTATTGCTGGATATCAAGAGGCATGTTTAAAAGAGTTTAATTAGATAGCATAGAGCGCTTCTATCTTCAAAAATCATTGACGCTACAAATAATTTGCGTTAATAAATCCACCGCTAATGGTAAGGGGAATGACCCTTATTTCAATAATCAATACCTTTAATAATAAAACTATGAGTCAAGTAAAACCATTTGAAACCGAAGTACAACGTCTTTTGGAAATAGTGATTCATTCACTATACTCTAACCAAGAAGTCTTTTTACGTGAGTTAGTATCTAATGCTTCAGACGCTTCTGAAAAGCGCCGCTTTAAGCAACTCACCGAAGGTGATAGCCAAGTAGCCTCAGACGAGTTAGTGATTAGTATTAAAGCTGACAACGAAGCCAAAACCCTCACTATCCAAGATAGAGGTATTGGTATGACCGAAGAAGAGCTGATTAAAAATCTAGGTACCATTGCTCACTCAGGCACTAAGCAGCTCCTTGAATCAATCAAAGAGCAAAAAGACAAATCACCAGAAATGATTGGTCAGTTTGGGGTTGGTTTTTATTCAGCGTTTATGGTGGCTGACAAGGTAGAAGTGCTCAGTCGTAGCAGTATCGAAGGTTCAACTGGCTACCGCTGGACAAGTGATGGGGTTACAGGTTACGAAATTGCAGAAGACGATAGTGCAGAAATTGGCAGTACGATTATTCTACATCTTAAAGAAGAAACCCAAGAATTCAGTGAGCAAGCTCGCATCGACGAATTGCTCAAACGTTACTCCAATTTTATCGGTTTCCCAATCGAGCTTAATGAAGAGCGTATCAATCAAGTCGAAGCGATTTGGTTGCAATCTAAATCATCACTCAAAGAGGAAGATTACCAAGAGTTCTACAAGTTTATTGCTCATGCGCATACAGACGCTCGTGCTTACCTCCACTTTAGTGCGGATGCACCATTGTCTATCAATACCTTACTCTTCCTTCCAGAGGAAAACCCTGAGCAGTTTGGCATGTCACAGATGAAACCAGGTGTGTCACTTTACTGCAAAAAAGTCCTTATTGATGCAGAGCCAGCTAACCTCTTGCCTGATTGGTTGAGATTCTTACGTGGTGTTGTGGACTGTGAGGATTTACCACTCAACATCTCACGTGAGACCTTGCAGGATCACGGCTTAATCCAAAAGCTCAACAAGCTCGTCACCAAACGTGTGATTAAATTCCTCGAGAAAATCAAAAAAGATGACATCGAGAAATACGATGCCTTTTATGCCAGTTTCCAACGCTTCCTCAAGGAGGGTATAGCTACCAGTTTTGATCACAGAGAGCCACTCATTGGTCTCATGCGTTTTGAAACTACGATGACAGAGGCTGGACAACTCAGCCACTTCTCAGAGGTCATCGACCGCCAAACTACTGAACAACAGGAAAAGAAAAAACTCTACTACCTCACAGGCACTAGCCGTGAAAGCGTGGAGAACAGCCCATTCCTAGAGGCCTTTAAACAAAAAGGTATCGAAGTGGTCTTCTTTACTGACGCCATAGACGAATACCTCCTCGATAACATTCATGAGTACGCAGGTTATCAGCTGATTTCTGCGGCTACAGGTGATGTCGAAGTCGAAGCCGACCAAAGCAAGTCTAAACTCGCCAAAGCCAAAGCAGAAGACCTAGTCACATGGTTAGGTAAGAGCCTCAAAGATTTAGTAGGAGCCGTCAATATCTCAGAGCGCCTTGTGGGTAGCCCAGTGGCTGCTTATCCAGGAAAAGACTCACCAACACCTCAAATTAAATCGATGATGAAAGCCATGGGGCAACCCGTGCCAGAGAGCAAAGTAGATTTCGAAATCAACACCTCACATGCCTTAATCAAAGGTCTCTACGAAGTCAAAGAAAGCAATCCAAAACTAGCCAAACTCCTAGCCAAAGATTTGCTCAACTCAGCACTACTAAGTGCAGATTTACTAGAGAAGCCACAAGAGGCGGCAGCGCAGTGGCAGAGTAACCTCCACGAGGTTATCAAGACGGTTAAGTAAGGAGGCACTTTGAGTTATTAAGCGACTAGACTCAGACGTGCGTAGTGCTCAGGAATGTCTTAATTCATTCCGCGCTACGGTTCTTCGCCTAGCCGCTTACTAATCTCAAACCATTGAGCAATATCAATCGCTCAATTTTGCACTCCTTTGGTTAGTGGCATTGCCAATTCTGCCCCTCCTTTTGTGTGTTTAGCTGATAATTGAGCTGAATGACTGCTTAGCTCATTATCCATTTTCCACTATTAACTCTCAATTAAAGCGGCAGCTTTTGCGCCTTTGCGGCTTGGCGTGAGGTTCTTATATCTCACCCGAATAGCTTAAATCTCTAAGAGTTAGGAAGACAGTTTATGCTGTGCTTAGCTTACAATTCTCCATTCTCCACTATCAACTTTCAATTAAAGCGGCAGCTTTTGCTGTCGCGCCTTGGTGCTTGGCGAGGACTTGGTGGGCGGCTTGGAGTTGTTGCTGTGCTATTTGTGGGTAGCTAATGTGCTGTTTGATAGAGCGTCTGACTTGCTCGTGCATGTCGGCGAGCTCGTGGTTTTCTGATTTAGGAAGTTCGCTACAGTAGCTAATCGCATTGGCCTCTTTGAGCTCAGAGATGAGAGGTTCAAAATTGCTCATGTAAGGGCCACAGATAATAGGCACGTTGTGTTGCAGCGGTTCGATGGGATTTTGCCCGCCTTTTTTGAGAAAGCTTTTGCCGATAATAGCCAGATCACTACGCTCTAACCATTGGGCTACCTGTCCCGTCTTATTCACTAATTGGTAATCACGATTGAGTTCGAAATCATATTCCGCAAGATGCTCTACAATGTCAGGGCAACGCTCTACATGACGTGGGATAATGATGAACTCGAGCTCAGGTGTTTGAGTTTGCTCTTCCTCAGCTTCGACTGCGAGTTCCTCACGTAACTCTGCAATGAAGGCCATTAATAAGAGTTCCTCATCAGCGTGGCTACTGACTAAACAAATAGTAAAATGGTTGCTTTTAGCGATAGCGAGCTCTTCCTCAGATTGATGACTACTCGTCACTTGCTTCGCAAGCGCGTCACTACGTTCCTGTCTAAAATTACTTGGTAATTGTTGTCGTGGTGCTCGAGTATCATTTGTTATACACTGTGCGCCACGGTTCTTCGTCATAGGCTCGCTCTCATCTAAAACCGCTTGTTGCACAAGCTTCAACTCATTTTTTGGAGTTAGATTTGGATTGTGTGCATTCTCAATAGAACAGTTGTCGTACTTGATGTTACCAGTGAGGTGGAGTTGCTCTGTTTTAAAACCGAGTTGTTGCCAACGTTCCACATCTCTATCAAAGCTTACGGAGATGTACTCAAGGCTCATCCAATGTGGGGCTTGTCCTATTTTATTAATTAGCTGCTTGTATTTAAGCATGCGACTGTATGACTTGTCAGATAAGCGTGCATTGATAAGAACGGCGGGGATATCAAGCTTGGAGGCGCTATAAAGTAAGTTAGGCCAAAGTTCCGACTCAATAAGAATGAGTTGCTTAGGTGCAAAGCGTTGTAAAACACTTCTGGTAAGTATGCTAAAATCAAATGGGGCGTAAATGAGAGTCACTTTAGCCTCTAAACTGGAGCTGTTTTTTATGGTATCATGAGCTAACCACCATGCTGTGGAGGTGGTCACAGCTAGGGTAAAATGGTTGTTTAAATGGTTGATTTTAGCGATAGCGACCTCTTCCTCAGACTGACGTGGTGCTCGAGTATCATTTGTTATACACTGTGCTCCACGGTTCTTCGTCATAGGCTCGCTCTCATCTAAAACCGCTTGTTGCACAAGCTTCAACTCATTTTGGGAATTCAGAGGTTGGTTGCTGTTTCTAGAAAGAGAGAGCTCTTTGATAAGTTTGAGGGCGATTTGCACCTCTCCTACACTGACTGCATGAATATAAATGCCACCTTTGTTGGCTGATTCAGCTAATTGGTCGTAGAAGCCAAAGCGCTGTTTGATACCTGTGCCAAGACCATTACGTTGGCACATCTTGCGTATCCAACCAGCTGCAGCTAGAGGTAAACTAAGAGCCAAGAGTAGTTCGTAGAGGAAACGGGCTAGATAGGCCATAACGCTTAAATAAGACCTCGGCGCTTGAGATCAAATTGATTGATGTCATAAGAGCTTGAGCAAAGTTGCATACTAAAATGTAGCAGGCAAAATTCCCAGTTTTCATCGATGCCTTGGATGACGGTTGTCAGAGGGTTATCCTTGGCTTGTTGTTCGGTGAGTATGTTATTACTTACGGTTTCCAGACTGTCATGCACAATAGATTCAACTAGATTGTTGCACTGGATATTAAACCCATACTGGAGAAAACTGACATCTTTGATTTGTTTCTTAATGGCATCAAGAAACTCGTGAGCATCAGAACTAAAACCCTCTAGCTCTATACTAGGGTTGGGTTTAATAATCTGAGGTTTTTGAGCAATGATTTGCCCCTCGCGAACTCTGATTTGATTCACTTCATCCATGAGCGGAGTGATGAGAATGAAGTTAAAGCGTGTACTACCAAAAGTATCGATTTGACGGTCGACTTGTTTGAGAATCTTGGTTTTCTCTAAAGTATAGGTAATATGTTCGTTGAGTTCCATTGTGATAAATCAGAGTGCGACTTTAGCAGTTTTTTGGAAAGGTTGTCAAATGAAGAGCGAATCCGACTACAGATTTAGGGTAAGAAAAAGCCCACAAAGTAAAACTTTGTGGGCTTTTTAATAAGAAGTAACCTTCGAATTAAGAAGCTTCTTCGATGTAAGTAACTACGTCACCTACTGAGAGAAGTTTCTCTGCGTCTTCTTCTGGTACTTCGATATCGAATTCTTCTTCAAAAGCCATTACAAGCTCAACCACGTCGAGTGAATCAGCACCTAAATCTTCGATGAATTTTGCTTCAAGTGTAACTTGATCTTCATTTACGTCAAGCTGGTCGACGATAATACTAGTAACTTTGTTTTGGATGTCAGACATAATAATTAAATTAATTTTAAGTGAATGGTGGTTATTGCTAACCTTGTTCTTCCCCAAAGAAACCTTTTTGGACGAACTTGCCAAGTCTATTTTTTATTTTTTTTCATATTTTTTTTGATGTAGTTGACAAGGTTTTCGCTGGAGACTTGCTTGCTGTCATCAAAACCACCATAAACAAAGCCATCTAAACGTAGTTTTTTGGCTTTATGGTTGGCATTTAAATAGTGTAAATAAGCGATGCCTTTTGTCTCCCATTTTTGATCCTGCAACTCCACCCATTGCTCTTGAGGGATAGTTAGATGCATAAAAGCTAAATCGCCGTTTTCCGTAATTCTTAGTGTTTGCTTGCTCAAAAATAGGGTGATGATAATACCTAAGGCAACAAGTACTAGGCAGGCATAAAAGCAGATGATTTGCATTTCAATTTGTTTGAGCGTGTAGGCGTGATCTGGCTCGTGACTGGCCTGAAAAGGGTAGTCAGCGGAGTAGGTCTCCCAGAGTTTCCATGCTGGGATTTTCTGGTAAGTTTGATTAGGGTTGTCTGCTAACTGATAGAGGATGGTTGGCCACTTGGCATTGAGGTCAGCTTGCTCGCTAATCACGGCGTAGCCTTCTTCTGGCCAGACAGGTTCTTGAGCGTCAATCCAAGCTTTCCAGCTTTCTTTGGTTAAGTTGTTGTTTTGGATGAGTTCATTGTACTTCTCTCCCGCGATTTTGAAGGGTTGGTAGCTATAATACTCCCAGTTTTTCTCTTTGTACTTTTTTGTGCCATCGATATAAAAAGCAACGGCAAAAATAGCTAAAAGAACTGTAATGGCCCCGATGCGCAGCAAAAACCAAGGAGTTATTTTGCAGATGATGGGTAGAGAAGACATAGGATTAGAAAAGTTAATTTTTAAATAAAGGTAATAGTGTTACCCTCTCTAAGTAATAGGGTGAGGTCTTCCATATCTAGAGGGTCGAGGTAGATGCCGTCAATCTTAGTTTGAGGGTCTTTAAAACGGTTGTCAGAAATATCTAGCTGAATACTCTTAATCCTAAAACGTTTAAAGGCTTCTAAGTAGCCTTCTTTTTGGAGTTCATAATTGTTGCCATCTTTTTGCGCTAGAAATTGCCCCAACTGATAAGGTCTCTTAGTTTTGATGTGTGTGCGCTCACGAATGATTTCTACAGGAAAAGCACAGAGAAAATTATCTTGGTCATAGAGAGAAAGAGAACTCTCCTTGAGATTGACAATGATGTTGTAATTAAGAGGCTTAATAATGAGCTCGCTTCCAGCATAGAGGTTAAAGTTAGACATGCTGTTTAGGTAATAGATGCTGCGTAGAGTCGTACTGTTCCTCGATGAAATTTTGCTCAAACTGTCTCCTGAAGCAACTTGGTAAATGAGCTTGTCTTCTAAGTAGTTAGGGTTGAGCCATTGGCTGACTTTCCTTGAAGCTATCCAGGCGTCGATTTTGTGACTTAAGCTTTCTTCTTGGCTATACTTGCGCGCTTGGGATAGGGCCTCATCAATGAGGTAGTCTTGGCCTAAGTTAGAGGCTTTGAGAGCTTGTGAGTAATGTTGTTCAGCTAGCTGTTGGTTAAGGTCGTTTTTAAGGTAAGGGTGACTCGCGAGTTGTTCTTTCCATAGAGTTTCACCTTGTTTAGTAATATTAACACTACCAGAGTAAGGCAGGGTGAGAGCCAAATAGATACACGCTAGCATAATGAGCCCGAGTACGAGCCTAAAACCCAAAGAGAGGTGATGAAAAAAACGGTAGCGCATATAATGAGTAGATAGCTATGGCTTAGCCTGGAGGCCATGTGAGTGAGCGGCCAGCGAGTAAGTGTAAGTGCAAGTGGTCTACAGTTTGTCCTCCATCAGATCCATGATTGATAGTCACTCTAAACCCATCACTGGCAAACCCTTGTTGCTGGGCAATAGTCGGAATAGTCACCATAAGATGACCAAGGATTTGCGCGTCTTGTGCTTGGGCGAGGCCTATGCCTGTAATGACTTTTTTAGGGACCAAAAGTAAGTGGGTTGGCGCTTGCGGTTCTATATCTTTAAAGCAGATGCAAATATCATCTTCGTAGACAATGTCAGCGGGTATTTCACGGGCGATGATTTTTTCAAATAAAGTGCTCATATTAAGAAGTCTAAGAGGAATACGGTTTGAATATAAATAGATAATCAAAAATTGACAATGTATAAATTGACTTATACCTTGATTCTAGAATGAGTAAGGACAGTTGCTGTCTGTGTTATTTTTTAAAGTGCTCAAATTATTAATTTTACCATGAAACCAGTTGTTCAATTAGCGCAAGCTCCCATGATTAATGGTCATGATCTGTTTTTGCATGAGCATGATGGCTCTTATTATCTTAAAACTAATTTAAATAATGTAGCATCTACATTTGCTAACAAGACGGCTCAAGTACTAGCTGAGTTAGCTTGTGCTCCTATCACTCAAGCCAAACAACCTAAAGTCTTTTTCTTAGGTTTAGGTTTGGGAAATGCAGTGGCTGCTGTAGGCAAGTTTCTGCCGCAAAAAGGAGGTAAATGGTTTGTGTATGAACCTAGTCAAGATTTGGTAGATTGGCATGGTAGGTTTCTGCCTGAATCAGTACTTAATAGTGACCCTAGAATTGAGTTATTAGATGCTAATAAGAGTATTTTTCAGGCCTTAGTTCAGCCATCACAACCCAAACACCATGCTGTGGTGATTGATTATCATGCGATTGAAACCTTTGATAGTTATTTTGAAGTCGAGGATGAGAGCTTGTTGCAAGTGATATCAGACAGCCTTATTTCGGGTGGTATTTTAGCGATTTTAGTGCCTCGTGTAGACAAAAACTTGACCAAGGCTCTCCAGCGTTGTGGTTTTAGTATAGCTATTGAGAAAGCGCCTCTTTCTGAAAAATCATCACGTTGTGATAGTGTGGTGTTAGCGATTAAAGGTCGCTATGAAAAAAAATCAAACTCAAGACCAAATAGAGGTCGTTCTAGAAATTAATTCTATACCTTTTTTCTTATGATTATTATCAGTATATTTTTTGTTCTTATTCTATTTAGCTTTATTATATTCACGCATGAATTAGGGCATTTTTTGGCGGCTCGTTGGAGAGGGCTTTATGTGGATAGATTTCAAATTGGTTTTGGTAAACCGTTTTGGAAAAAAACAGTCGATGGTGTCCAGTATGGTTTGGCTCCGATTCCTTTTGGTGGTTTTGTGTCGTTACCACAAATGGCGAGCATGGAGACCATAGAAGGCTCTGTCGAAAATACAGATAAAGAACAATTACCAGAAATTAGCCCACTCGATAAAATCATTGTCGCTTTTGCAGGGCCGTTATTTAGCTTTTTAACCGCGGTGCTCTTTGCGGTGATTGTTTTTTTCTGTGGTAAGCCAGATGCGCTTTATCAAGAAACGAGAATCGGCTACGTGCAGGAAGGTTCTCCTGCAGCTCAAGCAGGCTTGCAAGCAGGGGATGATATTTTAGAGATTGATGATACAGCGGTTGAAGGTTTCTTTGGCTCTCTTAAGTCAGTACGCGAGCTAATTATCTTAGGCATGGAAAGGCAGACCAAATTTCTTGTGCAGCGCGGTGATGAGCAACTAACCTTGTATGCTGATCCTGCTTTTGAGGAAAAAGCTTGGTATCAACGTGACGGGGTGAGGCAGGTAGGTATCGCTCCAGCTCAACCACTCGTTATTGCCGCAGTGAACCAAAATAACAGTCCCGCGCAATTAGCAGGTTTGCAGGCTGGAGATGAAATTGTGTCGATAGACGGGCAAGCTATTTATAGTTTTGCGGTATTTAGTGATAAGCTGAATCAACATTATGCAGAATCAGGAGAGCCTCAGTTATTGGCTTTAGGCTATGAGCGTGATGGTCTGCTATTAAGCACAAGCTTAGTCCCACAAAAACCTATTTATCCAGAATCGATAGAGACGCCGATGATTGGCATTACTTGGCAAAACTATATCACCAGAGGTATCGTGTACCCCAGTATTGCGGAGCAATTAAAAGATGGCTTTTTAATGATATTTAGAAGCATGCAGGTCATCTCTAATAAGAATAATCACATGTCAGTGGCGCATTTCTCTGGGCCTGTTGGTATCGTAGGTGATTTAGCTAGTATTTTGCAATCTCCTGATGGTTGGCGCTTTATTTTGAGCTTTATGGTGGTTATCAATGTTAATTTAATGATTTTCAATCTACTTCCGTTACCTGTGCTTGATGGCGGACACATTACTTTAGCCTTTTTGCAACTGATTAGGAAGAAGCCAGTGAGCGCTAGAGTCCTTGAACCTATTCAAAGCTTTTGTGCCTTATTGCTCATTGGTTTTATGATATTTATCACCACTAAAGATGTAGGGGATAATGTCAATGGTTGGCTAGACAAGCTTAAGAAACAAGCACCTCAGGAGCAAAACGAAGCTATTAAAGCCGCAGATATCAAATTTGCCGCTCCTCAATAGTATGTCAAACAAGCCTGTTATTTACTGCTTGAGTGCAAGTTTTGGGCATGGGCATACTACTGCTGCTAAAAATTTAGCTCAATACTTAGCGAAAGAGGGCGTAGGCAGTCAAGTCACGCATCTTGACCCTTGTTCAGAGGTGGCGCCAAAGCTGAGTTGGATTCTGAATAAACTGTATAGGTTTGCCACTATTTACACGCCGTTTATTTGGAGGCGCCTGTACCATGTAACTGAAAACTGTAATTTATCACATCTATGGTTTCCTGGGATTAAAAAAATCAAACAGAATTTAAGAGATAAAGTGATCGTAGATTTAGAGCAAGGTAATCAAGTCGTTATCATTAGTACTTATCCTATTTACGCTTACTGGTTGCAAAAAATTCGCAGAAAATATCCAGATAAAATTGAGGTGCATACACTCATTACTGATTCTTTACACATTAATAATACTTGGCTTAAAGCTAAACAAGACAGCTTACTCGTCACCGATAAATACACGGCACGTAGAATTAATATAAGCAAAACGAGGGTTGATAGCCTGCATGTGACAGGGTTTCCTGTGTCGGAGAAGTTTTTTGAGTTAACTCCTCTATCTGGAGATGCTCCTATGGCGTCATTTGATATTTTGTTTTTCGCTAATCGTAGTGAAAAAGAGTCGTTAGCCTTATGCGAGGCTATATTCTCCTTAAATGTCGATATGCCTATTAACCTCACGATGGTATTAGGTGAAAATTTTAAACGACTTTATAAGGCATGTGAAGCTTTCAAAAAGGAGCACCCAGGCAAGGTGAAACTCAAGACATGGACCAAAAAAGTACCAGAACTCATGAGTCAGCATCACCTAGTTTTAGCTAAAGCAGGGGGAGCGACTGTGCATGAAGCTATCGCTGCTCAATGTCCGATGTTAGTGTGTGATTTAGTTCCTGGTCAAGAAGAGGGGAATTTAGAATTACTTGAGCGTATCGGTGCTGGGCACCTAGCGAATACTCCTATGTTATTGCGTTTGGCCGTTGAAGAGTTATTAAAAGATGATGCTAAAGCTTGGCGCGTGATGAAGCAATCGCTAGCTAACTATCAAGCTCCTAAATCAGTAGAGGTTGTGACAAAGCTCATCCAAAACTAAGCTTGCTTTTTAAGAGAGGGTTATAGATATAAAGAGTAGTGAAAGAGCAACTTGAGCAATTTGAATTTTGGGCTACTGAAGTTATCTTTGGTCGTATCAAGGGCTTAAGAGCTAGATTGCTTTGTATTTTTTTGCGTGGGGTTTCTTGGATTTTTTATGTGGGAGTAAAAATTCGACTCTACCTCTACCGTCATCGCATCAAGCCTAGTCAAGCAGCCGGAGTATTGACTATTAGTGTAGGAAATATTACAGCGGGGGGAACCGGTAAAACCCCTGTGGTTGAAATGCTCGCTAAGCAACTAAGAGCTCAAGGCAAACGTGTTGCTATTTTAAGTCGAGGTTATAAAAGTCATGCGCTTAAAAAGCCTCAAACCCTATGGTCAGAAAAGACAGGACTTAGTGAAGAAGATCTGCCTAAAATAGTCAGTGATGGTGAACAGGTCTATTTAGGTCCTAAATATGCAGGTGATGAACCTTACATGTTGGCTAAAAATCTTGATGGTGTAGCAGTGTTAGTAGATAAGAAGAGAACTAAGGCCGCTCAATTTGCAATTAAATACCTAAAATCTGATGTGTTACTACTTGATGACGGGATGCAGTACTTGGATTTACACCATGATTTTGATGTAGTTTTGGTAGATGCTAATTATCCATATGGTACAGGCTTCATGTTGCCAAGGGGTACATTGCGTGAACCTGCTCCTCATTTGCGCCGCGCCACCCATATATTAGTCACTAAGTCTGGTGGGCAGGTGCATCAAGATTTGAATGAGCAACTTAGAAAGTACAACCCTTGTGCTATGCTCATGACGAGTTCACATCATGAGCAATACTTGCAAGAAGTGCATGGTGACCAACAACTGCCGCTGAGCTACTTACAAGGTAAGCATGTGATTGCAGTGAGTGGGATTGCTTACCCTATGAGTTTTGAAGAAAAACTGGAAAAATTAGGTGCTGACATTATTGCGACAAGGCGCTTTGTGGATCACCATGAATACACACTTAAAGAGGTGAATAAGATTGCTCAGTTAGCTGCAGATCAAGGTGCTGATGCGATTATTATGACTGAGAAAGATGCGGTAAAATTCCCTAAACCCAGTCACCTAGATTTGCCTTTATTTTATTTGCGTATTGAAATTGATGTCTTTGATGGACAAGAACCATTACAAAAGTGGATCAATAGCCTTTAAAAAGAATAAGTGACATTAAGGTTGGCCATTTTAGAAGGAAGTCTCTGAGTTGAATACGCATCAGTAGTCTCCATGTAACTTAGAGTAATGAGCCAATTCGCGCATTGATACTTAAGTCCTGCTGAGCCTCTAAATACTAAAGGCTCTCTTGTATTACCGGTATCATTATTATGGAACCACGAGCCATCAAGAGTGACATCATGTGCTACGAAGTATTCAGAAAAATATGAAAACAGTGACAGACTGTGACCTTTGCTCATCGAGGATGGTGTGATAAATCCAGTTGAATTAACAAAGGGAAGAGTAAAAGGATCTGTATCACCCCATATTTCATACTGAATCCCCAGAGTAGCGATAGCTTGAGTCCTGAAATTGCCGGCTTCGAGTATCACTCCAGGAGTTATAGATGCTCGTTCACTTAGTTTTATATTTTGTAAATGAGACCAGCTGAGCCCAAGGGTGGCTTCGCTAGGTATTTCATTATCCCAGCCATTAAATTTGGCTGATTTAGTGATGTCATGGATGCTGTCTTGGATTTTTTCTCCCATGGCAGGAGAGCCTGTAGCACCTAGAGTGAATCCCAGAACACTTTGGTGCTTAGAGCTCTGGCCAATCAAGGCGGTTTGTATGCCTATCCACGCCGCGTAGCGCCGCTCACCTACTGGTTGAGTGTAACTGCTTGGTGTTTCAGGCGTAAACAGCATGTGTGTGAGTGAGTAGCCAAGATTGGTACTATAACTGGTATTATAGATAGAGGTGAGAGGCTCTAAGAATCGAGTGAAGGCATTAAACTCATCGATAGATTGCGTGTAAGCAATTCTAACTCCACTGGTGTAATCTTTGTCCTTAATAGAGGGTGAATCATTTTCTACCCAAAGAGAGAGTGATTGGTTGGTCGATAAACTGTTGTCTTGAGACAGACTTAAATGTGTAAAATAGCTTGAAAAAATGACAACAAGGAGAGATTGCTTTAGAAGAATTCTTAGAAGTTTTATCACTTTCATGCATTTAAAAGTAGATTTTTTTAAAATGCTTGTCAAGGTAAGATAAAATGCCTAGATTATCTGCGTTGATGAACTTAGCTTCTTTTTATAAATCTAGAACTTTTAAAATTGTAGCGAGTATAGCGCTGCTACAATTAACGATAGCCCCAGGTATTCAGTTCATAGGTTGG
>DGJT01000013.1 GCA_002387565.1 Akkermansiaceae bacterium UBA4589
TTTCCAACTAAGAGCGTAGAGAAGTTAGTTAAAGCTCAAGTTAAGCATTTAAAGTCTAAGATTGAGAAAGTAACTAAGATGATGATTGAGCTTAAAGAGCAATGCAAAGAATTAAGCTCTCAAGTTGACTTGCTTACCAATACTATAGGTATAGCTGACAACTCAGCGTTGAGTTTACTTGCAGCTATGCCTGAATTAGGCACGATTACTAATAATCAAGCCACTGCTTTAGCAGGGCTTGCTCCTTTTAATCGTGATAGCGGTAAGTTTAGAGGTAGACGTATGATTTATGGTGGCAGGCTAGATGTCAGGCAAGCTCTGTATATGTCAGCTCTAGTTGCTACTAGATACAACCCTATCTTAAAAGAGTTCTATCAACGATTATTAGCTAACGGCAAACCTAAGAAACTAGCTCTTACCGCTGTCATGCGTAAGCTCCTTTGTCATTTAAACTCGACTATGAAAAGACACTTGCAAAGTATCGAAAATCAAGCAAACTTAACCCCTCAAATTAACTAATTAAAAAAACTTTTAAAAGACAGTTGCTGACCCCCAAGACTAATTTAACAAACTTTTAAAAGACAGTTGCTGACCCCCAAGACTGAATAATCATATTAAGTAGTCGCACTACTATTTAAATCAAGTTGCTTCTATAAATCATCAATTTCAAGTCAAAGCTCTTTGTTTTAGTGAAGTGAAGCTGGAGTGGGATTATGCTCATTTCTGCGCAATAGCAACGGGCGAACAATTACGAGAGAATAACGAGTAATTTTGGACAGGAGCGTAGCGACGTGCCTAGCGCAGCTAGGTGGCGTATAGCCATCAATTGCTAACCCATTTTAAGTATTTTATTCCATCAAGCCTTGACGTTTTAACTCAGCTACTACTTTATTATACCATTCTCTTTGTTCTTTTTCTACTCCAAGCACTTTAATTGAGCCATCACCCAACTGGTCAATGAGCTCTCCTAGTGTAGGGCCTTGATTTAATTTTCTACTGTCATCATATACACTATAGCGGTGCCCTCTATGTTTTAAATCAGCCCCTCTTTGCATGAGCAAATAGACCAAATCATATCTTGTGATAGCTTTAGCTAAAAAAATTGGTGTACTTCCATCTTCTGATTGATGATTAATATTAGCACCTGCATCTAGCAAAATTTTTACATTATCGATTCTATGGTTTTGAATTGCTTCAAAAAGAAGTGTTTCATTATGTGTTTGGCTAGAAAGCAAATTAGGTTTTCCTCCATATTTCAATGCTGTCGATAAATAATAGGAATCTTCCATTATGGATGCAACTACCATTACTGATGTTTCACTGGAACTATTATGCGTTTTATGCCTAGGATTAAAATCGGTTCTTTTTGTTTTAAAATTAGGATTTGCGCCTAACTCAAGCAGCTTCTTGAAGCTATTTTTTTTATCTTTAACTAAAGCCCACATTAACGGAACCATCTCCTCTTTACCAACATAATTAACATCTGCACCAGCCTCGACAGCGACATCAATTAAATCAGGCTTATCTTTATTTATGGCTTCTGCTAACTGAACTTGGACTTGAGATGTAAAGTATTCACTAGCCTTCATTTTTTTTAAATAATTTTTAGAGCTTTTTTGAAAAGACATACATGAGGGAGGTGCAACTATTAAAAAAATAGATAGAGTTATTAATAATTTCACGTAATGAGTGTCGGTTCTTTTATCTTTCATAACTTTATATTTTATCATTGAGTTGCCTAAATAATTTTTGCCCTTCTTTGCTTTCTTTTACTCATCGCTTTGCATTACTCACTCCACTAGTATGTTCCATGTGTAGTTTTTGCGCAAGTGATAAGTCGCTCCTTCAAACTCAATTCTTAATGGTCTAGCCATCTACAAAGCATAACCAATCACAAAATTATCTAATTAAAAAAAACTTTTAAAAGACAGTTGCTGACCTCCAAGACGGCCCCCAAGAAGCTTTGGAATTAAAAAAGTAATTAAAAAGTTTAGCTTTGCTTAGATGCGAGGCATTTAACGGTTGCCTGTAGTACCTACTGGCGCGCCGTTGAATAACGAAGCAGGTAAGATAAAGATAGACTTTTAGCCACCCTCCGCTAATGACTGACAGGATTTTAGATCGAGCTTGCCCGATGCTAGTGTTGGGATGGTCTCGACTTGCTTATAGATTTTTGGCATCCATAGCATGGTGAGGTCATTTTTTTTCCAGTAACTCATGAGTTGTTCTTTGAAACTACTAGTATCCAGAGTGGTGAGTATGACGAGGGCTTCGCCTTTCTTCTCATCGGGGATGCCTACGAGTACGAGGTTAAGCTCGTCGGTGCTCAGATCTAGGGCTTTGACCAGTTCGGCTTCGATGGTTTCGTGCGGCACCATCTCGCCTGCGATTTTGGAGAATCTTGAGAGTCTGCCTTGTAGGGCGAGGAATCCTTGGGGAGTGAGTTTTGCCATGTCGCCTGTTTTAAACCAGCCTTCTTGCAAGACCTCTTGGTTGACTTCGGGGCGGTTGAGGTAGCCTCCAAATATATTACTACCGCGCAACCAGAGTTCGCCGCCTTCGAATAAAGAGCTAGGTTCTCCAGTTTCTGGGTTGGTCATTTTAAAGTTGATGCCTTCTTGGGGGTCGTCTTGGGGGTCGGTCCTTTGATTTTTGATTCTT
>DGJT01000053.1 GCA_002387565.1 Akkermansiaceae bacterium UBA4589
AGGGATGCTAAGCCTAGGTTTAGGTTCAAATAAAGGTTTAAATAAAGGCTCAGAAATTTGGGTCAGTGACGAGTCAGAGGATTACCGCCCTGAGATGCAATGGCTAGCGGAGCAACTCAATAAACTCGATGCCACCAAATCAGCAGTAAAGTGCATAAGAGCAGAGGAGGGGGCATTGGAAACCTTAAAGCATGAACAAGTAGTTTACCGTTTCTTTGAGATGTTTGATTATGCAAATATCCCTGCAGCCAAGCAAGCTGTCGAACATGGTCATGACGCTCCTAATATAGTAGCTCCGATGCAGTACCATTTGGAAGAGAAACTATGGTTGGCACTTTTCAAGCTCCCTAGCTTAAGAAATTTTTGGAAACAGCACCTACGTGAATCACATAGACAAGATTTAGAAGGGCTTATCCCCACGAGTTGGTGGTTTAAGCAACAGGAGTTACCTGTCACAGCGTCACTGCCTTATTTAGATATTGTCGATTGGCAGGAGCTCAAATCATGGAGCCAGACCCAACGTCAGCTCGTACTTAAGATTAGTGGTTTCAATGAGCTAGCTTGGGGTGGGCGAGGTGTGCATATAGGGCACGATATGAGCCAACAAGACTGGGCTGAGGTTATTGATAAAGCTTTGGCTGATGATGAAAGTCAATGGTTGCTGCAGCAATTCGAATCAGCCTGCACTCTAGAGCAGAATTATTATAATGAAGATGGAGAGAAACACGGAGAAATCTCTACCATGGAAGGTAGGGTCAGACTCTGTCCCTATTATTTCACCAATGAGCAGGGTAAAACTGAGTTAAAGGGCTGTCTAGCCACAGTCGTACCTGCGGATAAGAAGAAGATTCATGGGATGTCGGTAGCAGTTATGTCCCCCTGCCGCTAAGTAAGGCTCTTTTGGCGATAAAAATCAGCTATCTCTCAGACTTTCAATTTTTTGATGAGCCCGCTTCTACTCGAAGCGTCGCTCACCCTTCGGGTGAAAGCACTCCATTTCATTACGTCTTTCATCTTATCAGCCACGCTACTCGCTAGCTGATTTCAGGGTCGAGTAGGTTCTCTACACTCACCCTCAAAATATTCCTGCGCCGCTCTTTATCATCCGAAATAACCAATACTTAGTCTAATAAGGATACTTAAGTTTTAAACTTCACCTTGTTCACTGTGCTCCACGTTTTTCTTATCAATAAAATTTAATCTAAAACCGCCCAGCACTTTATGCTGGGCTTCACCTTATTGACTCATAAGTAAGGCTCTTTTGACGCCGCTTTTTATCATCCGAAATAACCAATACTTAGTCTAATAAGGATAGATTGTTAATGTGATTATGAATATCTACTTTATGGCTTTATTTAGCTCGATGATTGGTTTAGTTTTTGGCAAAACGATTATGACAAACTCTGATTCAGCATCACCTCAAGCTCATCAAGCTCTCAATAGGTTAGCTCATGAGGCTAGCCCTTACTTAAAGTTGCATGCTGATAACCCTGTAGATTGGTACCCTTGGGGTGAGGAAGCTTTTGCCAAAGCGCGTAAGCAAGATAAACCTATTTTCTTAAGCATTGGTTATTCCACTTGTCATTGGTGTCATGTGATGGCGCGTGAGAGTTTTGCTAGTCAGGAGATTGCCGATTTGCTCAACAAATATTTTGTTTCTATTAAAATAGATAGAGAGGAGCGTCCTGACATAGACCAACTCTACATGACGAGTTACCAAGCTATTGTGGGTGAGGGCGGAGGTTGGCCACTCAATGTCTTTCTCACGCCAGAACTCAAGATGTTCACTGGGGGTACTTATTTTCCTCCTATAGCTAAGGGAGGTAGCGGCAGGATAGGGTTTGACCAGCTACTTATCAATATCAGTCAGGCTTGGGCTAAGGATGGAGATAAGATTAAAACACACAGTGAGCAAAATTACGCCATCCTTGAGCAAAAGTTTAAGCAAGATACCTCAGAACAAACTCAAATAGACGATGATTTAGTCCAGCAAGCAGCGACACAATTAGAATCCTACCTCGACAAAGAAAATGGAGGTTGGAACCCTCAAGGGCCTAAATTTCCTGAGGTCTCTAATCTCAATATTATGCTTAGAGCTTATAAGGCGAGCGGTAATAAAGCTTATTTAAACGCCGTTATCTTGACCGCAGATAAAATGCTCTATGGTGGTATTTACGATCAACTTGCAGGTGGTTTTCATCGCTATAGCGTGGATGGGGAGTGGTTAGTGCCTCATTTCGAAAAAATGCTCTATGATCAAGCTCAGTTAGTAGACTTGTACCTCGACTTATGGCTCATCACTCAGAACCCACAATATAAGCGTATAGTTGAGGAGACAGCGACTTATGTGATGCGTGAGATGCAACACGAGCAAGGAGGCTATTACTCGGCGCAAGATGCTCAGAGCGAACACAAGGAAGGTAAGTTTTGCTGTTGGACCACAGCTGAGCTAGCTGAGGTCTTAACTAAAGATGAATACCACGTGGTGGTGAATTATTACGGGCTCAGCGAAGAAGGGAATTTCTACGACTTCTCAGACCCAGAGGCTCTCAAAAATCAAAATGTGCTTAGTATAGTTGCTGAAAAGTACTTCCTAGATAACGCTTTAGATCAAGCGTTTTTAGATTCAGCCAAAACTAAGATGATTAAAATTAGAGCTCATCGTGTGCCAGCAGCTACCGATGATAAAGTTCTCGCCTCATGGAACGGGATGATGATTGCCGCTATGGCTCGTGCAGGAGTTGTCCTCAATCAACCTGAGCATAGTCGTTCAGCACAGCAGGCCTACGAGTTTATCCTCGATAAGCTGTGGGATGATGAACAGCAAGAGCTTAATCATGGTTGGTGTGATGAGGTGGTCAATGATTCACAACAGGCAAGCAGTTATTTTGCCATGCTTAGAGCTGCACGTACTTTGTACCAGACGACTCTGGAGCCTAACTATTTAGATATGGCTATCATACTTGCGGATACCGCGTACCCTCTGTTTGTAGATGAAGAGCAAGGAGGTTTCTATGAATCTGCAGATACGGCAGACGTTGTACTAAG
>DGJT01000049.1 GCA_002387565.1 Akkermansiaceae bacterium UBA4589
GAATTTTCATTTAACTTCTTAATTAATTCATGTCCTTCTTTGCTTTCTTTTATCCATCGCTTTGCATTACTCACTCCACTAGTATGTTCCATGTGTAGTTTTTGCGCAAGTGATAAGTCGCTCCTTCAAATTCAATTCTTAATGGTCTAGCCCAAACTACAGCCATGTGCTTAGAGACCCAAGCAGGTAAGATAAAGATAGACTTTTACTCCCCACGTGCCAACAACCCACAGGATTTTAGATCGAGCTTGCCCGATGCTAGGGTTGGGATGGTCTCGACTTGCTTATAGATTTTTGGCATCCATAGCATGGTGAGGTCATTTTTTTTCCAGTAGCTCATAAGTTGTTCTTTAAAGCTACTAGTATCTAGAGTGGTGAGTATGACGAGGGCTTCGCCTTTTTTCTCATCGGGGATGCCAACGAGTACTAGGTTGAGCTCGTCTAGGCTTAAGTTGAGGGCTTTGATAAGTTCGGCTTCGATGGTTTCATGTGGGACCATTTCTCCTGCGATTTTTGAGAATCTTGAGAGTCTGCCTTGTAGGGCGAGGAAGCCTTGGGGAGTGAGTTTTGCCATGTCGCCTGTTTTAAACCAGCCTTCTTGCAAGACCTCTTGATTGACTTCGGGGCGGTTGAGGTAGCCTCCAAATATATTACTACCGCGCAACCAGAGTTCGCCGCCTTCGAATAAAGAGCTAGGTTCTCCAGTTTCTGGGTTGGTCATTTTAAAGTTGATGCCTTGCAGCCCTAACCCAACGGTGCCAGCACAGGTAGAGCCACACACCTCTAGGCTGTCAGATTCCTGATTGGGCAAGTTGACATGGGTAGCGGGCGAGGTTTCTGTGAGGCCGTAGCCTTCTTGTGGGGTGAGGTTGAATTTGGTACTGAAATCTTGGGCGAGTTTGTCTGGGAGTTTTTCTGCACCCGTGATGACGAAATCGAGGCTTTTGAGTTGCTCGGGTTGAGCACGGCTAAGGAAACCACGTAGGAAGGTGGGTGTGCTTAGGAGCAGACTGAGTTGATGCTCTTCTATAAGCTTGGCGAGTTCTTTGACTTCCATAGGGCTTGGGTAGGTGACTAGCGAGAAGCCTTTGAGTATGGGGAAGAGTAGTGTGACGGTGTAGCCAAATGAGTGAAAATGCGGTAGGCAACCTAGTAGGGTTGAGTCTCTATCTAGTTCTAAACGTGAGCTGAATTGGGTGACATTAGCCAGTAAGTTGCGGTGAGATAGAGGCACGCCCTTGGGGAATCCTGAGGATCCTGAGGTGAAGAGTAGTGAGGCTTCGGTTTCGTCTGCTTCTTGCGGAAGTTTAATGATGTTGGCTATGGCCTTGGCAGAAAGGAGCTTGCTGGCGAGGAGCCATTTGATAATCGAACCTTTGCTCGTGGCGATGACTTCCTCGATATTTAAGGTGGTAGGAAGCTCGTCCCAGGGCAGGTGCTTGAGCTTGCTTTTGACCATTTTTGCACTAATGAGGGTGTCGATCTCGGCTTGTTCGATGCAGTAGAGGAGGCTTTCTTTGGTTGAGGTGAAATTGAGGTTTACTGGTATTTTGCCTGCGAACATGATGGCAAGGTTGACGATGAGGCTGCCTTGGCTAGGTGGTAGGAGTATGCCTATACGTTTTTTTTGGGTTTGTTGTTTGAGGTGTGCAGCAAGGGCTAGCGAGATGCCTAGGATTTTGTCAAAGGTGAGCTTTTTGTTGCTTTTTCCGTCGATTACGAATTTAGTTTTGCCAAAATACTTGAGTCTGTAGAGTAGGCTGTGACTGAGGTTTTCGTTGAGTACGGATTGCTGGCTAAATGCTTGCTCTTGTGCGCTGAGCAATGATTCCCAAAATAGGTTAAGTTGTTGCTCTTGGCTTTTTTCTTGGATGCTAAAATTTGCGCCTAGGGTGGCAGTTTTTGCTTTGGGCTTAGCAATAGGGGCGAGGTATGACTGATGCTCTACGGCTATAGCAATAGGCGTTACATCATGAATGAGTGTAGATAGGCTGAATAATTTCTGTAATGTTTCAGCAGGTAATTCGCAGGCAACCCCAGCTCGAGATAAGCGTAGCTTAGGAATAAATAAAATAGAGGCGTCTGGGTTTTTTTGTGCAAAAACATTGAATTCAGCTAGTAGACGCTTTGAATTAGGGTCGGTTAAGCAGCCAATGATGATTTCGTTTTCGAGACTGAGGTTAGAATCTAACGCATCTTGCCCTGAGTCTTCTAGGATGATGCCTTGGTAATCACTTTTTTGCTGTATTTTATGGAGAATTGAGCTGTTTAAACTATGCGAAGGGATGAGTAAATTTGGCATAAAAATAAGAGATTAAGTGGGAAAATGTTTGACTTTAAAAGGAAAAGCCCATAATTAAGGGCGAAGATAGATCAAGATTTGTCTATTTATTAAACTTAACTCCTTTGAATTATTAACAGAAACGCCAAAAGACCTCAACGTAGAAATACCTACAAGAAAAATAATCCTAGACGCTCAGAAGACTCTTCGCCTAAAGCATCTAGGGATGGTAAGTCTATTGAGGTAGAAGGAGTGGTAGCTCAGGTTCTGCCTGGCACGATGTTTAAAGTAGAAGTTCCAGGTGGGCATCAAGTATTGTCGCATATCTCAGGTAAGATGCGTAAGCGTTTTATTCGCTTAGTAGTAGGAGATAAAGTGAAGCTTGAAATGTCTCCTTATGATATGACTAAAGGCAGAATTACTTTTCGCCTGCGTGATTTTTAGGCCGGTTAATCTTGTAATTGTAGGTAGCTGTAGCTCCTTCATCAATCTCTGTGCTATTACAGAAAATTAGGTGGCTGACTATTTAACAACTAGTATTTAGCAAGATGATTTTTGAAACATGGCAACAAATATTCTTAGGGATATTGGTCTTGTTGGTGTTTGCCTCTTTTGTCAAACAGTGGCTACCCACTGAATTAACCGCCTTACTAGCGTGGTTTTTGTGTTTTGCTACGGGTGTTTTATCTTGGGATAGTAATGCGGATAATTATGGATTTGGGATTTTGTCCCACCCTGCACCGCTGATTCTGATTTGCTTGTTTGTGATTAGTACGGCTCTTGAAAAGACGGGTATTATTGATTGGCTAGGCCATTATTTTGAAAAGCTTTCTGGGGATAGCCCATGGAAAATGTTGCTCGCCATGATGCTCATGGTGATGTTGCCATCTGCGATGATTAATAACACAGCGGTGGTTATTGTCTTTATGCCTGTGGTCATGAGTCTCTGCCGCAAGAAAAATTATTTTCCTTCGCAGTTCCTTATACCCTTATCTTATATAGCTATTACAGGTGGCACAATTACGATTGTGGGAACCTCGACGAATCTCATTGCGGCAAAAATTGCAGAAGAAGCAGGACAGGAGGTCTTTTCTCTTTTTGAAATCACTCCATTGGGGTTAATCTTTACCGCGACAACTATGGTGTATTTGCTTTTGTTTGGGCGCAAGTTGTTGCCTAATCGAGATACGGTTTCATCATTGATAGATGTTGAGCAAACGCGTTCGTTTATCAGTCACGTAGTGATCACTGAGGAATCGCACCTCGAGGGAGAGCCTATTAAGGAAGCCTTGGCTAAATATTTTAGTAATATTAATTTATTAGAAATTATCAGAGACAAAAAAGCTCTCAAATATAAGGAGTCAGAATTAGTGTTTAAAGTGGGTGATGAGCTCATTGTTAAAGGTGAGCTGGCTGGCCTACGCGAGGTAGCTAAGCAAACTAGTAGTGATGCTGATGAAATTGAGGAGGTTGAAGCCAAAGACTTAAGCCTATTAGATATCAAAACTGAGTCTGTAGTGCTTATGGAGGCGATACTAGGGCCTGACTCACGTTTTCTTGGGCAGAGCCTTAAAGAGGCTAATTTCCGCAGTCAATATGGAGTTAGTGTGATAGCGGTTCATCGCAAAGGCTTTAATTTGAGCATGAAGTTTAATGAGGTCAAGCTACGTTTTGGTGATACTTTGCTTTTACAGGGTAATAGGCCAGCTCTGAGTCGTTTGTTTCAACAGAATAACTTTATCAACCTTTCTGAGCCAAAGGAAACCCCTCTGCGCAAAAGCCATGCGCCGATTGTGTTATTTGCCTTAGCTTGCTTTATTGGGATTTCTGTACTGTGTCAGTACAACGTGCTACCTAATATCCCTATTTTGATTTTAGCCTTAGGTGCTGCGTTACTCTGCTTAGTGTCAGGAGCACTTAAGCCTAAAGAGGCTTATGGCTCTATTGAGTGGAAAGTGATATTCCTTATTTTAGGGATGCTAGGCTTAGGTCAGGCGATTGAGTTTAGTGGTTTAGCTAGCAATCTTGCAGAAGGAATTGTCGGGCTGTTAGGTTCGCATCATCCTGGTATTGTGTTAGCAGCCTTTTATTTATTTGCAGCGATTTTAACTGAGATTATTAGTAATAACGCGGTAGCTGCCTTGCTCACACCTCTCGCTATTATTGTAGCAGATCAGATCGGTGTAGATGCACGCCCATTTGTCATTGCGGTGATGTTTGGTGCGTCAGCCAGTTTCTCCACGCCTATTGGTTATCAGACTAACACCTTTGTATTTGGTGCTGGAGGCTATCAATTCAAAGACTTTTTCAAAGTAGGGTTTCCATTAGCGGTTATTTTATGGATAGTAGCTTCCTTCTTAATTCCAGTATTTTGGCCATTTTAAATTTAAACTTGGGCTTTTAGCGCCAAAGAGCAGATGCTAAAACTGCCGTTGCGCTCGAGTAGGTTTTGACTACACATCACTTAACGGTTTTTAGCATCCACACTGTGGCATCTAAAATACCTACGTTTAAAATGTATGCAACGGTTACTCAATAACCTATTTTTCATCTAAAATTATAAAATTTAATCAAAGGGGGAAACTAGATAGCTCTGGCACTCAACAACCTTTTTTAGGTGAGTTTATCAAGCATCTGTGCTTTAATGAAATTTATGAAGAAATTATTCTTTATAATAATAGTGTTTGGGGCAGCCTTTTATTGGTATCAGCAAAAGTTTGACACAGTAAGCTTTGGTGAAGGCATTAAGGTCTCTACCTTACCACAGCAGACAAAGACTCAAGCATCTCCGTTTAATCATCAGGGTTATCAAATTATTCCGCTATATGATTTTGGCTTACAAGCTAAGGTGTTATCCAAAAAATCGTATAGAGATCATCTCAGTGATATAGGCCCTATAGATATAGCTTTAGGTTGGAATCAAATGTCGGATGAAGCGGTATTAAAAGATATTCATATTTCACAAAGAGGGCGTTGGTATTACTGGAAAACCCCTCAATTCCCTATCCCCAGAAAAAATATAGAAACCAGTAGTGCCAATATGCATTTAATCCATGCTAATGATAAGGTTAAGGCAGCGATAGCTAAGGTCAAAAAAGGTCAAATCATTGAACTGTACGGGCAGTTAGTTAAAGTAAAAAAACAAGGCAGAGTTGTATGGAAGAGCTCGACTACTCGTAACGATACAGGTGGAGGTGCTTGCGAAGTTATTTATGTTCGCTCTTTTAAGGTTGTCGAGCCTTAGGAGATTGGTTAGAGTCTTGCTATGTCAGCAGCCAAGCATCTAGTTATTGGTATTCAAGGCCATGCTCTTACTTCGGAAGAGGTTTTGTTGATACAGCATTACCAGCCTGCAGGAGTTATCTTGTTTGGGCGTAATATCAAGAGTGTAGAGCAGCTTACTGAGCTTATAGCTCAACTTAAAAGTTTAACAGGGAATCAGTTATTCATTAGCTTAGATTTAGAAGGTGGGCGCGTGAATAGGCTGAGAGATTTAGGCTTGGAGTTGCCCAGCGCCTCCCAATTAGCTCAAGCTGGAAATGAACTTTGGATTAAGGAGCAGGCACGCTTAATAGCACAAGCGATGGAGTTTTTTAGCTTTAATCTCAATTATGCGCCTG
>DGJT01000031.1 GCA_002387565.1 Akkermansiaceae bacterium UBA4589
CAAGAATATTGTGGGTGCATCTATTCATTACGAGATACGAATCGCTGGAGAGTCAAACGAGGAGATAGTAAAATAGATTTAGGCAAGGAATACTACGGCTTCAAAAATACAGAATAGGCAACTACTGCAAATAAAGCCCTTAATAATCTGACTTTATTTATGGTTTTTAGTTATGTATTAAATTATGAAATACCATAAACAAGAAGCTGATTGTTGGGTTAACAATAGTTTTACGAGTATAGAGTTAGCTGCTGAATCAGCGACTCATTTGGCGATTGGAGCGCACCAAGATGATTTAGAGTTTATGGCGTATCATGGTATTGCAAGTTGCTATAAAGAATCAGATAAATGGTTTGCAGGTATTACCGTTACAGATGGAGTGGGTAGCGCGTTAGGTGGTGATTTTGTTGATTTAACTCCACAAGAACTTGGGGCGTTACGTGTAGAAGAGCAAAGGCAGGCAGCTGAATTAGGTGAGTACGCTTACCAAGTTCAATTAGGGTATCCTAGCTCTGAGGTTAAGAATTTAGTTCAGGAGAATTTAATTAAGGAACTTGCTAATTTATTACTTATAACTAAACCTAAAGTCGTTTATCTCCATCAGCCAGCAGACAAACACCCTACACATGTTGCGGTATTTAAAGCGAGTATAGAGGCTTTGCGAAGGTTGTCAGATGAGTATCAACCTGAGTATGTCTATGGCTGTGAAGGTTGGCGTGATTTGGACTGGCTTAGCGATGAGGATAAAGTGGCTTTAGATGTGAGCGCTTACCCAGAGTTAGCAGAGCAGTTGATGTTAGTGTTTAAATCTCAAATTGAATCGGGAAAGCGCTATGATTTAGCAACCTTAGGTAGGAGACGAGCTAATGCGACCTATCACGACCCGCGTAGTTTAGACGAGATGCAGGCGGTGACTTGGGCGCTAGACTTGCAACCGTTGTTAGTAGATAAAAAAATGACTATTCAGAGTTTTATCAAATTAAAAATAGCTAAGTTCGAAGACGAAGTGCTTGCAAATCTCTAAGCTTTAGTTATGCTTTAGTTATGATAAATCGATGGATTACATCTAAAAAAGAGTATTACCAAAAATGCTTTGAAATTTTTACGATTGAGGTTCAAGAAGCTGGTGAAGCTGTAAAAACTAAGATTATTAATATTATATTAGGCTTAGTCATGGCTATGATTGTCTATGGTTTTGCAGTAGCTGTTATCTTATCTATTTTAGAAAGCTACCTTTTTAATGTATTAAGACCTTATGAAGCTGAAGCTTGGATGAAGTTTGGTGTTGAACCCATTGCTTTGCTTCTAGTATTACTATGGCACTTGTTATTAATGCTGATCTTTTTGTCTAATGCTAAATCAGCTCAGAAAAAACCTCTGTTTACCGAAACTAAAAAATTGTGTCAAAAATAACTCAAAGAAAACAAGCCTTAGTGGCTCAAATTCAGGGACTCAAGCTCGAACAAGAGGAAAACACCCCAGAATTTATCAAGGCCTGTAAAAGCAAGTTGCCTGCTATTGCATTAGTAGGTGGTCTCATTGTAGGTATTGCTGTTATCTCAGGTAAAAAATCTAAGAAAAAGCGTATCAGTAAGCAATTTCAAAATATCTCACCATTATGGGCTATTTTAATACCCGTAGGTCAATGGGGGCTAAAAAAATTGATTACGGAGTTGAGTAAGCAAGTTGATTACAGACAACTCTATCAAGTGATTTCAAGCAAGATCACAGCTTTCACTGACTCTAGAAAATCCACAGTGTCAGAGTCTGCTAATATTCAGCTGCTGCCTACGGAAAAAAATAAGGCAAAAACTACTGCAAAAAAGAAGGCCTTAGTCAGCACAGAAAAAGCAGAAAAAGCTAAGTTAAGCAATCAGGTGCTGCCTGAAAAGAAGGTGTAGTTTAGTTGGCTATATCATCAGATTAGCGATGTCATAAGTAATCCACTCTTGACGAGATAGAGTGAACTTGTTTCACTATAAGCATGGAATCACAAAGTGTTTTAAATCAACTTAAAGTCGATATGGAGAAAGCTCTTGAGCATTTAGGCCAAGAATTCACTTCTCTTAGAACAGGCAAAGCTTCACCAGCTCTTATCGAAAATTTAGATGTAGCCGTAGCTAGTTATGGGTCAGTGATGAAACTTAATGGTTTGGCTGTCATTAGCACACCTGAGCCTAGAACATTGGTTGTACAACCTTTCGACCCTAGTGTGCTTGGCGATATCGACAAAGCTATTCGTGAAAGCAAATTAGGACTTAACCCTGTGAGCGATGGTAAAATATTACGCCTACCTATCCCTGAACCTTCAGAGGAACGTCGCCTTGAGATGGTGAAATTTGCCAAGCAGTACGGAGAAGAAGCCAAAATTCGAGTACGTGCTATTAGAAAAGATGGCATGGATGCAGCCAAAGCTTTAAAAGCAGACAATGTTCTCACCGAAGATGGTCAAAAAGATTTTGAAAAACAAGTCCAAGACTTAACTGATAAATACGTTAAGCTAGTAGATGAAAAGTTAAGCAAGAAGGAACAAGATATCATGACCGTATAATATAAGGTCTTTTATCTTCAACCAGTAGCTCAATATTCTTGAGCTACTTTAGCTTAAATTTCTCAATAATTCTTAATAAATAGGGCGTCATTTTATAGAGAAAGAATAAGCTTTTTCATTTATCATTATTTTTTTCTTCTTTGAGCTTGATATGTTTTGAAATTCAAGTAAAAGAACTGCACGCAATTTTTTTGAGGTCTTAGCTTCGTAGAGATTGTAACATAAAAATTTTGTGGCTTGGTAGCTCAGTTGGTAGANNGGTAGAGCAGAGGATTGAAAATCCTTGTGTCGTCGGTTCGATTCCGTCCCGAGCCACCACTTAATTTTAACTAAATTAAGTTTTTATTTTTACCAATAAAGTGTTTAGGTATTAAGCATGATGAAGCAAGTTTCCATAGATGTAGATCCTTCGTACGAAGTTAAATTGGCTCATGGAATCATTCATCAAACAGGAGCTTATATCCAATCTCTATACAACGGTGATTGTCAGGCAAAAATTGCCATTATTTCAGATGAAACGGTAGCCTCCTTTCACGCGCAAACTTTAGTAGAAAGCTTAGATCAAGTTGATTTAACTGCGCAAATTTTTACAGTTCCAGCGGGCGAGGCCTCTAAGAGTTACCAGCAATTAGGAGCACTATCGAGTGATTTGATTCAAGCTGGTTATGATCGCAGTTCATTAATTATTGCCCTTGGTGGTGGTGTGGTCGGTGATTTAGCTGGATTTTTAGCGGCGATTTTTTACCGAGGGATTC
Source organism: Akkermansiaceae bacterium UBA4589 (assembly GCA_002387565.1). Lineage (GTDB taxonomy): Bacteria > Verrucomicrobiota > Verrucomicrobiia > Verrucomicrobiales > Akkermansiaceae > UBA4581. Next base: position 3,307 of record DGJT01000031.1, read on the forward strand.
CTTTTGTGCAAATTCCAACTACCATCGTTTCACAAGTGGATAGCTCAGTAGGAGGGAAGACAGGCATCAATACCCCAGAGGGCAAGAATCTTATTGGCGCTTTCCATCATCCAAAACTTGTCCTCATTGATCCAGATTTATTACAAACTCTCGAAAGCCGTGAGTACCTAGAGGGCTTTGCTGAAGTTGTCAAGCACGCGGCAATTGCAGATCCTCAAATGCTAGATGAATTATTAGAGCTTGAGCCTCACTCTAAGGATGTAACCGTAGATATCCTCACTAATAACATCGAAATCAAAGCTCGTATTGTCGAGGCCGATGAGAAAGAAACCAGTGGTCAACGTGCCTTTCTTAATTTTGGTCACACCATCGGTCACGCTATCGAAGCTAGTGTGCCTTACGGAGAACTATTGCACGGAGAAGCCATCGCGATAGGTATGAGAGCTGCCTTATGGTTGTCAGTCAATAAAACAGGGCTTGCGCAAGCTGAAGCAGATAAAGTATTAGCCGTACTAGCTCACTTTAATTTAGAAACTATCTTACCAGAGAAACTTAATAATGACGCATCTAAAGCCCTCATATTAAAAAAGCTCGCTTACGATAAAAAGTTTCAAGCAGGCAAAATCAACTTTGTCCTCTTAGAAGAATTAGGCAAACCAGTGCTGAGTACCGCTGTATCGATAGAAGATATTCAGCAAGCTATCAATTACATCAGTCAGTAACATTATGAGTCAATTAGATATTTATACAGGAGGACCAGTAGAGACCCATGGTTATATTTTACATTCAAAAGAGAATCCATCGCAAGTACTCGTTATAGACGCTCCTGAAGGGATAGCTAACTATCTTGAACAACAGGGTCTCAAGGTCAAATTTCTACTCATCACGCATCAGCATTATGACCATGTAGGTGATGCATCTAAACTACAGGCAGCAGGAGCGCAACTGATTAGTTATCAAGATTACAGCAAGCAACTCACATTAGAAGCTTACGGATTACCCTTTGGTATTGAGGCGTTTAGTGTCGATCGATTGGTGGTCGATCAAGAGTTAGTCAAACTCACTCCAGAGTGGGAATTCTCAGTGGCTTGGGTTCCAGGTCACGCAACAGATCATATTACTTTTTATCAGCAATCTCAGAATCGTATTTTCTGTGGAGATACTCTATTTACAGGTAGTATTGGCCGTACAGATTTACCAGGAGGGAGTCATCAACAACTCACTTCTAAAATTAGAGAGCATATCCTCACTCTGCCTGATGCGACCGCTACTTACCCAGGGCATGGACCTTCAAGTACAATTGATCAAGAAAAGCTCTCTAACCCTTATTTTCAAGAACCTTCGTAGATAGCTTAGATTTAGCTTTACCTTGCTAACTTTCTATTTATATTCAGCGGCATGAGCATTCATTCAACTGCAGTTATTTCACCAGAGGCAGTCATTGCGGAAAATGTCAAAATAGGACCATTCTGTGTGATTGGTCGCGGGGTGACTATTGCAGAAGGCTGTGAACTCAAATCACATGTGGTGATTGGATCAGAGGATGAAGCTATCATCGAAATAGGTAAGAACAATTTATTCTACCCTTTTACCAGCATTGGTGAGCGCACCCAAGATTTGAAATATAGTGTTGAGCCAACAGGGCTTAAAATTGGAGATAATAATACTTTTCGTGAGTATGTCTCTGTACACCGCAGTACTGCAGTTCATGAGTTTACCATTATTGGTAATAACAACCTTATTTTAGCTAGTGTACATATTGGGCATGATTGTATCTTGCATGATCACGTTATTATATCAAGTAACAGTGGTATCGCTGGTCATGTAGAAATTTTTAACCATGCTATTGTAGCTGGCTGCGTAGGCATTCATCAGTTTTGTCGTATTGGAGCTCATTCTATGGTGGGTGGTATGTCTCAAGTCATCAAGGATATTCCTCCATTTATGCTAGTAGAGGGGCAACCCGCAAAAGTCCGTGGTATTAATCAAGTCGGTTTAACCCGTCATGGTTTTTTAGAAGATGACCTAAGAGCTTTGAAAAATGTTTATAAGGCTCTCTATCTCAAAAAAGATGCCAACTTTTCAGTATCAGTTGAGAAGTTCAAAGACTCACAAACTAGCATCAACCCAAAAGTACAACTATTGTTAGATTACTATGCTGAATCTCAACGTGGTGTATGCCGCTAACTCAAAACCTCATGAATACTTTTGCAGAACGCACCGAAGAACTCCTCGAAGAACTAGGCTTCTTTCAAGACTGGACCGATCGCTATGAATACGTCATCGGTCTAGGCAAGAAAATGGAAATTTTACCCGAGGAAAAATGCACCGAGGACAACCTCATCAAGGGTTGCCAATCACATGTCTGGTTAGATAGCTATCAAGACGGTGATAAAATCTACTACCTAGCAGATTCAGATTCTCTAATTACCAAAGGCATGATTGCCATGTTTATTCGTGTGCTTAGTGGCTTAACCGCTGATGAGATTTTGACGGCTGATTTTGACTTTATTGACAAAACAGGGCTTAAGGAACATTTAGCTCCTAGCCGAGCTAACGCCTTATCTCTGATGGCGACACAGATGAAACAAAGAGCCTTGAATAGCTCTAGTTAGGTATTGCTAAATAGGCATTGATAAACAGCCTAGTATCACTTATAAAACTGCTATTAATTTTTTTAACACACCACTCACTTATTTATGAAAATCGTTGTCGCTTATTCAGGAGGTCTTGATACTTCTGTTATCTTACATTGGCTCAAAGAACGCTACCAAGCCGAAGTCATCGCTTACTGTGCTGACGTAGGACAGGCAGAGGAGCTCGATGGATTGGAGGAGAAGGCGTTAGCCACAGGAGCCTCACTTTGTATCATTGATGACCTCAAGGAATCTTTTGCCAGCGATTACATCTACCCGATGCTCCAGGGTGAGGCGATTTATGAAAACCGCTATTTATTAGGTACTTCAATTGCTAGACCTTGTATCAGTGCAGGTATTGTCAAAGTCGCTCTTGAGCACGGAGCTGATGCTATTGCGCATGGTGCTACAGGTAAGGGTAACGACCAAGTACGTTTTGAACTTTCAGCCGCAGCTTTAGCTCCAGAGATCAAAACCATCGCTCCATGGAGAGACGAAGAATTCAGAGCCGAATTCCCAGGCCGTGCAGAAATGCTCGACTACGCAGAAAAACACGGCATCCCTGTCAAAGCCTCAAGAGATAAATCTTATTCAATGGACAGGAACTTACTCCACATCTCTTTTGAAGCAGGTGATTTGGAAGAGCCATGGTTCGACTCAGCGCGACCAGAACTCGAGGAACTCTATGTCATGTCTCAACCTGTGGAAAAAGCTCCAGACACAGCTGACTATGTACAATTCCTCTTCGAAGAAGGCAAGGTGATAGGCCTAGCTTATGACGGTCTAGATGCCTTGGTTGACAGCTTTGATGATGTGACAGCGCAAGGACAGCAAGGTGAGTACACCTTACTTAGCCCTTACGGCGTCTTACGAGTACTTAACGAACTAGGAGGTAAGCACGCAATTGGTCGTATCGATATCGTCGAAAACCGCTTTGTAGGCATGAAATCACGTGGCGTTTATGAAACACCAGGTGGTACTCTGATTGCTGCAGCTCACCGTGACTTAGAGACACTCACTATGGACAGAGAGACTATGAATCTCAGGGATTCACTCGTCCCAAGATACGCACAAATGATTTATAACGGTTTCTGGTTTGCCCCAGAGCGTGAGGCTATTCAAACCCTAATTAGCAAAACTCAGGACAGAGTATCAGGTGAGGTGCGACTCAAGCTCTACAAAGGACAGATTTACTTCTCAGGACGCAAATCTCCTTACTCACTCTACGACGAAAACATCGCCACTATGGAAGGCAGTAGTGATGAGGCTTACAACCAAAACGACGCAACAGGCTTTATTGCCTTGCAAGCCTTACGCCTAAAAACGTATTATAAAGGGCACTAATCTTCCAGCGAGCCACCAACCATCATGAAAGCCAAAATAGATGTCAGCTACATAGCTCAACTTGCCCAATTAGAGCTCAGTGAACAACAAACAGAACTATTCCAGAGCCAGCTCGAAAGTATCCTAGGCTTCATCGATAAGCTCAGCGAACTCCCCATGGATCAAGAGCCAGCCGCCCACGGTCAACGCCTCAGTGCAAGCTTACGTCAAGACGTAGTAGGTCAGTCATTGAGCGCAGAGGCGGTTATAGCGAATGCGCCAGCGGCTCAAGATTTATTGATTAAGGTTCCTAAGGTCGTTGCCGACGCCTAAATGAGCTTCTTTTTGTAAACTAGCGCTTTGCCTCAGACTGCCGTGGTGCTCGAGTAGGTTTTGTCTACACTGCGCGCCACGTTCTTCGTTAAAGCGCTATTTTATCAAAAACCGTAGTTGAGTTTTAGAACTCAACTACTTAACCTCATTTATAAAACAGTTCTTTTGGGGATAAAAGACGGCTACCTCATATTTTTCAGGGTCGAGTAGCTTTATCTACACTCACCCTCAAAATATTTCCAGCGCCGCCTTTTCTCAACCAAAACTCCATGTTTTAAGTTTGGAGTTAGGTTTTTAACTGTTCAACTGTGCGCCACGTTCTTCGTTAAAGCGCTATTTTATCAAAAACCGTAGTTGAGTTTTAGAACTCAACTACTTAACCTTATTTATAAAATATTCAGAAGAACCTTCAGATGATAAATATAAACAAAAAATTAATAGTAATAGTTTTCATTATATTTAATTTAAGTTTAACTAGCTGTTTGCATAGAGTCAGTGATGTTAGCTCAGTACATCCTCACCACAAGTTAGTAAATTCGTATGGAAACTTAAATCTGACGCTTATATTGTATATTATGTCAGTGAACCTAATAAATTATTTGTAGTTCCTTGTTTTGATGGTTTAGGTTTTTGGTTAACAGAAAGTTACTATCCTTATGATCAAAATCTTATAGGCACTAAAGATATCTATAGTAATATAAAAATAATTGGAGGCTTACGAAAAAATGAACTTATAAAAATAGTAAAGGTATTAAAATATCATGGTAATTATGTAGTAAACGAAAGTTACATTCCTATGGCAAGACCATTAAAAACTAATCAATGGACAGCAAATAAAGAATTCAGTATGATTAGATATTACGATAGTAGCACTTGGGCTGAATTTTATGATCAAGGGATTCTTAACCCAGATTATGTTGAACTAGTTAAATAATTAGTGCTAGCCCTTTCATTTAGGTGTATTTTAAAAGGTTGGTATCTTTAATGATTTAGCAGTTTTCCATTTTCAATTCTCAATTCTCCATTTTGAATTAAATACGCTGTTTTTTGCGTTTACTAACTTTGGGCTATAGTTTATAGATTTTGTTTTACTATGATAGGTCAAGAAACGATAGTTAGTTTAAAGCAGAAATTTGCTAGTGGGGAGCTCACTCCTGCTGATTATATTACTCAGTTACATGCAGAGATTAGCGCGCATGATGTTGAGATTGGGAGTTACTTAAATTGTGAGTTAGATAAGGCTCTTGAACAGGCTAAAAATGCTGATTTATCATTACCTTTGGGAGGTGTTCCGATTGCGATTAAGGATAATATTAATACTCTAGGCGAGACCTGTTCTTGTGCTTCTAAGTATTTAGAGAGTTATAGAGCTCCTTATGATGCGACTGTGATTGAGAAATTGCTCGCAGCTGGAGCTATTCCATTTGGTCGCACCAATTTAGATGAATTTGCTATGGGTTCTGCTACAGAGAATTCGGCTCTGAAAACGACCAAAAATCCACGTGCTTTAGAGTATATTCCAGGTGGTTCTTCAGGTGGTTCAGCGGCTTGTGTATCGGCTAATTTGGCAGTAGCTTCGTTAGGTTCAGATACGGGTGGTTCGATTCGTCAGCCAGCATCGCATTGTGGTGTAGTAGGACTTAAACCAACTTATGGGCGTGTGTCGCGTTATGGCTTAGTAGCTTTTGCTTCGTCACTGGATCAAATCGGACCTATGACTAAGACAGTGGAGGACGCTGCTGTGTTACTCGAGGTACTAGCAGGACACGACCCTCGTGAAGCGACGAGTGTGGATGAGCCAGTACCTGCTTATACGCAGAGCCTCAAGAAAGGCGTACAAGGTCTTAAAATCGGCTTACCTAAAGAGTACTTTGGAGAGGGCATTGACCCACAGATTAAAACTAAAATTTTAGAAATAGCCGAAGGGCTTAAACAGCAAGGTGCAGAGATTGTGGAGGTTTCTTTGCCTCACACAGAGTATGCGATTGCGACTTATTACATCCTAGCTCCAGCTGAAGCATCCTCTAATTTGGCACGTTTTGATGGCGTGCGCTATGGTCATCGTAGTGCTGATGTGAGTTCTATTGATGAGCTCAATGTCAAAAGCCGTAGTGAGAGTCTAGGCGATGAGGTCAAACGTCGTATTATTTTAGGCACGTATGTACTATCTTCTGGTTATGCGGACGCCTATTATGAAAAAGCGCAAAAAGCTCGCCAACTAATCAGCCAAGACTTCGATGAGGCATTTGAGACGGTAGATGCGCTACTCACTCCTTCTGTACCACATTTACCTCGTAAACGAGGGGAGAATTCAGACCCGCTCAAAGACTACTTAGAAGATTTGTGTGCGATTGCTGTGAACCTTGCAGGTAATTGCGCGATTAGTGTGCCAGTGGGTACTCTAGGTGATGAGAGTTTGCCTATAGGGGCGCAGATTATTGCTCCACATTTTAAGGAGGAAACGTTATTCCAAGTAGGGTCAGCTATAGAGACTTTGTAAGTCAAGTTGCACAGTTACAGCACCTATAGATAACAGATATACATCTAAGCTACATGCCTAAGCCTCCTGTTCAACTTGCTCATTTTATCATTCTAGAGAATTACTTTGCTCCGATTGATTTTAGTCAGATATTTTCTCAAGAGCAACCATTAGAAATAGACTTGGGTTGTGGTGATGGCAAGTTTGTCTTAGAGATGGGGGCTCATTACCCTGAGCGCAATTTTTTAGCGATAGAGAGGCTTTTAGGTCGTGCCAAAAAAGTCGCACGCAAAGCCGAACAGCTAGGTCTGACCAATCTTAAAGTACTTCGCATTGAGAGTAATTACTTATTAGAATGGCTCATACCTGCGCAGAGCGTGAGCCGTATTCATTTACTCTGCCCCGATCCGTGGCCTAAGAAACGCCATCACAAAAACCGCCTTTTGCAAACAGAGTTTCTTGATACTTTGGCTCAAGTGATGCACCCAGAGCAAGGAGAGTTTATTTTCAAGACCGATTCTGATGAGTATTTTGCATGGGGACGTGATTTGTTTGAGGCGCACGCTAAATGGCAATGGAGCTTGCTAGATACCCAAAAAGATTTAGTTTTTTACCCACAGACAGATTTTGAATTGCAATGGTTATCTCAAGGTCTTACTCTAGATGCTTTGATAGCCAAACCTCATTGATAATTTTTTTATTGAGACTTGAAATTAATAAAACTCTAATGAAACTTCCCATTACTTTTGCACCTATATTCAAAGAGCGTATTTGGGGTGGTCGTCAGTTAGAAAAAATGTATCAGAAATCGTTACCAAACGAAGGCGTTTATGGTGAGTCTTGGGAAATGGTTGACAGGGAAGGTGATGTGAGCGTCGTGAGCCGAGGTCAGTATCAAGGACAGACCTTACATCAACTTTGGAAGAATAGCCGCAGGGAGATATTTGGAGAGGTGCAATCTACGAGTGATAGGTTTCCTTTGCTGCTGAAAATTCTTGATGCTCAAACTAATTTATCAGTACAGGCTCATCCTAGTGACGAATTAGCTCAACAGCAAAATGAAGAGACCAAACATGAATGTTGGTATGTCGCGCATGCAGAACCTCATGCCAAAATTTATAAAGGACTCAAAGAGGGTAAGACGAAAGAAGATTTATTGACAGCAATAGCAAGACATGATGTCAGCTCATGCCTCCAAAGTCATTTAGTATCAGCAGGTGATTTTATTTACATCCCTTCTGGTGAGGTACATGCGCTAGGAGCAGGAGTCGTGGTTTTTGAAATTCAACAAAACTCAGACACCACTTACCGTCTCTATGATTGGGGAAGAATAGATGTCGATGGTCAACCTCGAGAATTACATCTAGAGCAAGCTATCAAAAGCTTGGAGCAAGAGCAGAGCGTCTATCCTCTGATTAAACAATCTACTGACCAGCAGTTACTTGAAACACCTTACTTTACTGTAGCTCATCAAAGCCTCTCTACAAAGCAAGAGTTGCAAAGCATCGCTCAATTTCAAATCATCATTATTATAGGTGGGGAGCTAATAGCTATCGACGGCTCGAGTTATGTGGCTGGCGATTTTCTTTTACTGCCTAGCGAGGCTGATGCATTGACAGCCAGTCTTAATACTTCTATTCTTAAAGTCACTTTACCTTAATTATTTAACCATCATGAGTCAATTTACCCTTATCGACGGCAAAGCTGTATCCGCAAAAATCCTCCAAGACATCAAAGAGGAAGTCGGTCAATTAGCGAGCGCAGGTATCACTCCAGGTCTCGCTGTGGTTTTAGTAGGGCAAGACCCAGCTTCTCAAGTATACGTAAATTCAAAAGAAAGAACCTGCACCGAATTAGGTCTCTATTCCGAGAAAATCATCTTACCAGCTGACACTCAGCAACAAGAATTGCTTGATGTTGTGAACCGTCTCAATGCCTCAGACAAAGTACACGGCATACTCGTGCAATCTCCATTGCCTGCTCATTTAGATGAAGAGGCTATAGTCAGAGCCATCGCCCCTAACAAAGATGTGGATGGATTTCACCCTGAGAACGTCGCCAAACTCACCATGGAAGATAGCACAGGCTTTGTTGCCTGCACACCTGCTGGTTGCATGGAGCTCCTCAAACATTATAATATTGAAACCGAGGGCAAGGAAGCCGTCGTGATTGGACGTAGCCTCATTGTCGGCAAACCAATGGCACTTCTTCTCATGGGTAAGCAAGGGCAGGCTACCGTCACTGTCGTCCACTCACGCACCAAAAATGCCAGCGAGGTCATTAAGCGTGCTGATATTATTGTGGCCGCTTTAGGTAAATCAGAATTTGTCGGTACTAAAGACGTCAAAGACGGCGCCGTAATTATCGACGTCGGCATCAACCGAGTTGATGACGCCACCAATCCTCGCGGCTACCGCCTCACTGGAGATGTTGATTTTGAAGCCGTCAAAGAGCAATGCTCAGCCATCACACCTGTTCCAGGTGGAGTCGGCCCCATGACCATTGCGATGCTTATGCAAAACACCCTCAAGGCCGCCAAGCAAATAGAGGGTTACACAGGTTAACACAACTGCCGAGATGACGATTCAAGATAAGCTACTCGAAACACCCTACGCTTATCTCATAGAGGATAGAGACTATCAATCCTACCTAGACTATCTAGCGCAGGAGAAAAACCTCTCAGACAACACCTTGCGTAATTATCAGCAAGCCATTAGCTATTTTGCTTACTGGCTCTATGAAGGACATGAAAAGGTTGAGGCTCATCCTCAATGGAGGGAGTTAGATGCTGAAGTGTTTCGTGATTACTTACTCTATTTAACCAAAGCCGAGGTGGCGCGTACTACTATCAGGCTTAGATTTTCAGCACTCAAATCATGGTACCAATTTCTCGTGTTGCGCCGTGACTTAGCTAAATCACCTATTCAAGAGCTACAACTACCCAAGTTGGCTAAGTCGCTCCCCGTGATTATCTCCATTGAGCAAATGGACGAGCTCATCAACGCTCCTTTTAACATCACTCACCCTAAACAAGCTCCCTCATGGGCGCCTTACCGAGATCAAGCCATCTTAGAACTGTTTTACGCCACGGGTATTCGCCTCTCAGAACTCGTCTCTATCAACATAGAGGATATTAATTACGATGAAGCCATACTCAAAATTATGGGCAAAGGCTCCAAAGAGCGCCTCGTACCCACCGGTCAGCTAGCACTCGATGTCATCTTGCGCTACTGCCACGAAGCCCAAATCTACAGCGGCCCCTTATTCATCAATAAATCCAAAACTCGTCTCAGCAGTAGATCCATCGACCGCCTCCTCAAAAAATACGTCGCCTACCTAGGACTCTCAGAAACCATCACACCCCACAAAATCAGACACAGCTTCGCCACTCACTTACTAGACAACGGAGCAGACCTCCGCTCCGTACAAACCCTACTAGGTCATGAATCACTCTCCACCACCCAGATTTATCTCCATATCACCAAACAGAGACTGCGCGAAGCTTATGATAATCATCACCCTCGCAGCTAAATAACATCATTCTTTTTGCGATAATAACCATCTCCTAAAACTGCCGTGGTGCTCATGAATGTTTTAATTCACTCCGCGCCACGTTTTTATTCGATGGCTATTCTCATCAAAAATTATAAATGTTATGGTGTTAATTAGCGTTTATTACACTCACCCTCAAAATATTATCCTGTCGCTAAGCTCCACGCTCTGCGGATAGCATAACTCGGTTCTGAGGAAGAGTTGCAGTCCTGCGCTGCCTTATTTCATCTAAAACTACTCTTTTTATTTGATTGGTTTAATTGTGCTCTTCACTTTTCATTAAAAAAATAGTTCAATAGTAGTTATGAATATACATGATTTTTTGTGGGGTGGTTCAGATAAGGATAAATACAAAGAGAGTTTTTACGATATAGATAATAAGGCTAGCTCTAGTAGTGATTATATCAAAGAGCAGCAAAAGCGTGCACTCGAAGCGCAAAAAGCGCAAGAAGCCCAGCAACGCAGAGCCTTAACAGAGCCTTATTCACCTAGTGTCTCGAGTGCTGGTGCCGCAAACCACCAACTGCCTAGTTTTGATAGTATAATTCCAGCTCAAAATAGAGTGATACCTGTTGAGGATATAGAAAGGCTTCGGCTCACTTGTCAGGCTATGTGGGAATTACTCAGAGATAAGCATGGTCTTAGCGATGATGATATAGAGGAAAAAATCCAAGAAATAGATTTGCGCGACGGAGTGGAAGATAGCCAAATGACAGTAACCATGGTGACATGCCCATCATGTGGCAAGCAAGGGCGTAGTTATCGTCGAGTATGCCTCTACTGCGCCACAGAAATACCTAAATCAGAAGTATTTTCTAAATAAATCTAAAATAAGAAAAATATAGCTAGCCACTTCGCTAATTAAGAGTATTAATTTTAAATTAACCCATAACTTATGAAAAAAATAAACCAATTATACGTTGCTATTTTTATTTCTATTTCAGTACTAACCTCAGTTCATGCTCACTGCCAAGTCCCTTGTGGAATTTTTGATGATGAAGTTCGTTTTTCTATTATGTTAGAAGATACGACTACTATTGCCAAAGCCATTAAAAAAATTAGTAGTGGAAAAGAAAGCCAAGAGCAAGTAGTTCGTTGGGTACTTAATAAGGAAAAGCATGCTCAAGCTATCCAGCAAACAGCTCTAGATTATTTCCTCGCGCAGCGCATCAAGGCAGATAAACCTCATTATGAAGATCATCTAAAAGCAGTGCATAAAATTATTACACTCGCTATGAAAAACAAACAGCAAACCAGTGTAGAGCTAGCTGCTGAATTAGAAACAGCTATCAAAGACTACCAAAAAATCTATTTTGCTAAGTAGTCATTTAATAACCATATTTCGACAAAAAAAGCCTGCTTAACATACATAGTTAAGCAGGTTTTTTTGTATAATTTTTTATTTACAAATAAGACAGGAATGCTTCTCTGCTGACCTCACGGGCGCCTAGGCTAGCGAGGTGGTCAGTATGGAGCTGGCAATCAATCAAGTCATAGCCTTGGACTTGGAGTTTTTGAACCAAACTAATAAAAGCGAACTTGCTGGCGTTGGATACTTTAGAA
>DGJT01000021.1 GCA_002387565.1 Akkermansiaceae bacterium UBA4589
ATTAATGATTCTGTTAATACAGCTATAAAAAATACAACTATGAGTACTACTGAAGTTTCTGATATCGAACTTGTCTTGCACACAACTAAAGGTGACATTAAGGCTACATTTTTTGCCTCTAAAGCTCCTATTACTTGTGCTAACTTTCTCAACCTTGCACAACGTGGTTATTACGATGGTGTTGCTTTTCACCGTGTGATTGCTGATTTTATGCTTCAAGGTGGTGACCCAACTGAGTCAGGTCGTGGAGGTCCTGGTTATAGATTTGCCGATGAATTTCATCCAGAGCTTAAGCACACGAAAAAAGGTATCTTTTCAATGGCTAATGCAGGTCCAGGCACGAATGGTTCACAATTCTTCATTACTTTGGCGCCTACAGGTTTTCTTGATGGTCGTCACGCTGTGTTTGGCGAGGTAACGGAAGGTTTTGATGTACTTGATGATATTTTAGGTAAACTTAATACAGGAGAACCTGGTGGTAAAGTCGACCCTAAAGGCGAAGGCGATAAAATTAAGTCTATCACTATCAATGGAGATACATCTGCTTTATTTGCAGCTCAAGCTGAAAACATTGAATACTGGAACAGTGTTTTAGACAAATAATTTATATTTCATTTTCTTTTTTCAAAATAGCCAATTTCTTCGGAGGTTGGCTATTTTTTTGCTTTGGTTTAATAGGCTTGGGCGCTATTTTTCGGATTTGACTTGTCTTTTTAAGCTAAGAGTTTACTATGTCTGCTCATTAGAAACTGTTTTTCACAGTTCTTTAATTTAAATAATATTATTATGTCTAAAGCTAAACTCGAATACATCTGGCTTGATGGTTTTCAACCAACACAAGGCCTTAGAAGTAAGACTAAAATCGTTAGTGATTTTGGCGGTACGTTAGAAGAATGCCCAATGTGGTCATTTGACGGTTCTTCAACACAACAAGCAGAAGGTGGTGCCTCTGATTGTCTCCTTAAACCAGTAGCTATCTATCCAGATCCAGCTCGCATCAATGCTTACCTCGTTATGACTGAGGTTCTTAATGCAGATGGTACGCCACATGAAACAAATGGTCGTGCTACTATCCAAGATGATGATAACGATTTTTGGTTTGGTTTTGAGCAAGAGTATTTCATCTATGATCCAGAGACGAACCTTCCTTTAGGTTTCCCAGCTGGTGGTTATGCAGCTCCACAAGGTCCTTACTATTGTGGTGTTGGCGGTAAGTCGGCTTATGGTCGTGATATTGTAGAAGAGCATTTAGACCTTTGCTTAGAGGCAGGTTTGAATGTCGAAGGTATCAACGCAGAAGTAGCTTCTGGTCAGTGGGAATTCCAATGCTTTGCTAAAGGCGCTAAAGAAGCTGGTGATGAAATCTGGTTAGGTCGTTACCTCCTTGAGAGAACAGTTGAGCAATACGGTTACTACATCGTATGGCATCCAAAACCTCTTGGTGATACTGATTGGAATGGTTCAGGTATGCATGCTAACTTCTCTAACTCAGTACTTCGTGAGTGTGGTGACCAAAAAACTTATGAAACAATTTGTGAAGCCTTCGGTGGTGACAGAATTGCTCCTCATATTGCAGTGTACGGTGCCTTTAACGATCAGCGTTTAACAGGTAAGCACGAAACACAATCTATCGATCAGTTCTCTTATGGAGTTTCTGACCGTGGTGCGTCAATTCGTATCCCAATTGCTACTGTTGAAAGCGGTTGGAAAGGTTGGTTAGAAGATAGACGTCCAGCGTCTAACGGCGATCCTTACAAGATTTCTGCTGAAATCATTAAAACAGTAAAGAGCGCAAAAATCTAATTAGATTTTCTAATTAAATAAGAGAGGTTGGTTCCGAAAGGAATCAGCCTCTTTTTTTGTTTCAATTCATTTAAGATTTTGTAACTGCAGTCTCTTTTTTATTTATTTAGTTCGTTGATGAGCCATTGGTACTCATCACGAATTTGCAACTCAATAGGTTGCTTGAGCTCTGTAGGTAGAACGCCCCAAGTATAGGTTTCTATTTCTAAATGTGGGCAGAGATCTGGGTTAGCCTGATAAGCTTTACAGATATCAATGAGGAAATCTTGGGTGCTTAGCAGAGAACAACTCAATTCAGAGCTAGCAACCCCAATAGGGATATGAAAGTGCACACGCCATTCTTGTGATTGCCTGAGTAGGCTAGCATCTTCTTCAATAGCTAAAAAAGCAGCGGGTAAGTCAGAATAACGAATAATAGAGCCATCAAGAGTTTGGATAAGTACTTGGTGCAGATAAGTAGGCTCAACAAATTCTTTGAGTTTATTAAGAGCTTCTGGATTATTGGGGTTGAGCTTAAGTGCGCATGAGGCGTGCACTTTTGAAATTCGTATATCGTGTTTAGCAAATAAAGCTAAGCTGTCTGTGCAGTCTTCGTACTCGAGTGCAAAATGGCAGGTATCTAGATTGAGCCCAATCGTTTTTTGGATGAGGGTTTGATGCTCAGCTGGACAAAAAGCACGAAAGCGTTTAAAGAAATCTAGTGTTTCTTGAGTATTTTCAAAATGACCGAGCGGTTCAGGCTCTAAGCCTAGGTGTAAGTCTACATCATAGTTTAACATGAGTTCTTCCATGTAGAGAGAGAGCTCTAAGAGCTGAGAAAATGCAAAGCTTTCATCGATATTAAAGCTTTTAAAGGAAAGTGGAAGGGTCGATACAGAAAGAGAATTAGAATGACTGTGAATTTCGCAGAGGATTTTAAAGAGTTGTTTGGTATAAGTTAAGCGTTCAGGGGCTGACCAGTCAGGACGGTATACCTGCTCTTTGACGCTGGTGTTGTGAAATTCTCCATAAGGAAAGCCATTGATAGTAAATACATAGCAATTATGTTCTTGTAACCATGCTTTAAATTGCTGGATGAGCTCTGGCTGATCAGTGAGGTCTTGTGCTGATTGTGCAGAGAGGCGTAATCCTATAGCGTACGGAGCGTCAGCTTTGAGTGAGCCTTGCTCAATGAGTAATTGTTTAACCTTAAGTGTATGCACTTCTAAAGCGTGCAGCGTATCAATCCAATTCTCAGCAGGATGGCAATTGGTGCAATAAGCTAGATCAAGGTTAGGGTAAGAGTCAAGTTTCATAAAAATAAGGTTTATAAATCTATATTGCTTTCTAGTTCTTTTTGCGAAGGTTGATAATTCATATACTCCTCGCTGAGTTGGCGTACCGCATCGAGTGAGTCTAATTGAGAGAGCCTAGCTCGTAATGGTTTAGCATGAGGGAAGCTCTTGCAATAAATCATGAGGCGTGAGCGCATAGATGTGAGTGTCTGGCGCTCTGAGCCATAACGATTACTTTCTATAGCTAATTCACAGTGACGTAGAATAAATGCCCAACGTTCCTCAATAGAGGGAGGCTCTAGGTGCTCACCTGTGGCTAAGTAATGCTTGGCCTCTTTAAATACCCAAGGATATTGCATGGCAGCTCTGCCTATCATGACGCCTGAAACTGCGGTAGTCTTTTTGATGCGTTCGATATCTTGACCATTATGAATGTCGCCATTGCCAATAATAGGTACAGGAATGTTCTCAGCACATTCATTAATAATACCCCAGTTAGCAAGACCACTGTAACTTTGAGCACGTGTGCGTCCATGAATAGCTATAGCTTCGATTCCTGCATCAACAAGTTGCTTACAGATTTCTATAGCATTGATGCTGTTCTCGTCCCAACCAATGCGAATTTTTGCGGTTACAGGAACTTGACCATTGACGCCTTTGACAATATCAGAGGCCACTTGGTGGACTAAGCCACAATCTCTTAACAGAGAAGACCCTCCATTCTTAGAAACTACTTTTTTTACAGGGCAGCCAAAATTGATATCAATAAAGTCAGGTTTTTTCCAATCAATGATTTTATTAGCAGCTTCTCCCATACGAGTTCCATCAGCTCCGAAGAGTTGGATTCCAATGGGGTGCTGATCATCGCCAAATTCGGTGTATTTTTTGGTGCGTGAGTCTTCGCGTAGGATGCCTTCGGCAGATACAAATTCAGTTACAAGAACATCGGCACCTAATTCTTTGCAAATTTGGCGAAAGGTAATATCCGTCACTCCAGCCATAGGAGCTAGATATAGAGGGAATTGATTGTTTTCAAACCAAGGTAGTGCCATGGCTTGGATTAAAAAGTAAGCTTGATAAATTAACAATAAAAAAACCAGTGAAGTATTACCTTCACTGGTCTTTAGTTATCATGAATAGAATTGATTAAGCTTCTTTTTTAGCTTTGATTGCCGCTTTAGCAGCTGCTCGTTCTGCTTCTGAGAGTTTGCCGTCACCATCAGTGTCATGCTTAGCTACCATTTCTTTTCTATGGGCTTTAGCAGTTGCTCGTTCTGCTTCTGAGAGCTTGCCATCACCATTTGCATCGAATTTTTTAAGCATGTAGGCTTTGGCTTTTTCTCCTTTTTTGCAATTTTCGCAATTTTCACCTGCAAATGCACTTGAGCCCAAAATAAGGGCTGTTGAACCGAGTAATGTTAATAATAATTTCATAGTATTTTTTAGTTAGGGTTAATTAGCTAACACTTTGTTATGCTATCTTAATGAGCGGACGGCCAGAAAATATATGTTTATTTTTTTCTTCATTTTAAAATTATGAGTGAGATTAGGCTATTAGATATTTAGCAGTTTTCAAGCTAGATTTTATATAACTTAGTGGAAGGCTAAGGTGAGTTTTTGTCTATTTATCTCATCTTGGCTTTTTTTTATTTTGTTGCATTAGCAAGTTGAATCCGCCAACTCAAAAATTAAAAAATCTTCAATTATAAAAAACTTACAAAGTTTGAACTTGACCTAACTACTTACACAAGGTTGCATGGTATGAAAGAATCTAAACCATATTTAAAATAAATTATGATAAACTTTTTAATTAAAATTATTCCTTTAATGATAGTTGTCTTGTTTGGTCATTTAATAACAGCTGCTCCACCATTACCAGAACCAGATGATTATTGGGTGTATAAAGTTATGCGAGATGCTAATGGAGCTGTTAATAAAGAACTGAAATTATCTGTTTTTTTACCAGATGACTATAATGAAGATAAATTATTTCCCGCTATTGTAATCTACCATGGAGGATCTTGGAGAACAGGGAAACCTAGTATACATTATCCAGATGCTAAATATTGGGCTTCAAGGGGTATGATAGCTGTCTCTGCAGAATATAGACTTAAGGAT
>DGJT01000023.1 GCA_002387565.1 Akkermansiaceae bacterium UBA4589
ATAGCAATTGTTAATGACCAGATAGGTTGCCCTACACATGCTAATAATTTAGCTCATTATTTACTAAAACAGAGCTTAGAAAAAAAGTGGGGTCAAAAATCACAACCACCATCACAACGTATCTATCATTACACAGACGGTGAAATTATGAGTTGGTACGAACTTGCGCTTAAGCTTTACAAAGAAGAGCAACAAAAATTAGCATTAAAAAACGAAGTAGTTAATTTAAATTGCCAAATTACAGCAACTAGCTCAGAGTCTTACCCTACTAAGGCAAAACGCCCACAGTACTCCATCCTTAAATAATGAGGTTAATTACAGGCTTCAAGCTCATTTAGTAAATAGATAAAGCTCAAAAACGTCCATTTTGAGCTTTAAAATAATATTTATTGAGCTTTAATTGGTTGAAGTAAAGCATGAAACAAAATAATAAAGAGTTAGTTTTAGAGCAAGTAACGGCTATGCCGTTATCTTCTTCGGCTCAATTGCACATAGGCTTGGAGTCTATATTTAGTTATGCTACTCACAAGAGATTGTTAACAGCTCTGATCAATGAGCAGTTTATCATAACTCAAGGTCAAGGCAGGGGCACAAAATACCTTATTAATCCTCATTACCAATTATTTGCTAACATTGACATAGATACTTATTTTGAACAGGAAATCGATGATAGGCAAATTATTGATACTTATAACCCTCAGTTACTCTTAGAAACACTCCATCAAGTAGAGCTATTCACTCAAAAGGAACTGCAAGAACTCCAAGAATTACAAAAATTACACCAAGCTAATAAATCTAGATATACAAGCAAGCAATACACTCAAGCTTTGGAGAGGTTAGGTGTTGATTTATGCTGGAAATCATCACAAATAGAGGGTAATACCTACTCATTACTTGAAACAGAGCTATTATTAAAAGAGCAGCAGTTAGCTAAAGGCAAAACAAGAGATGAAGCAACTATGTTACTTAATCACAAACATGCTTGGGACTTTATACTTAATAACCCTAAGAACAGCAGTTCACTAAATATAGAAAGTATACAGAATTTACATTTAAAACTCATAAGCAACTTAGGAGTTGAACCCTACATAAGAACCGTAAAAGTAGGAATAACAGGCACGAACTACAGGCCCCTAGAAAGTGAGTCAAGGATCAAACAAGCTCTCAATGACATGTGTCAGCTTATAGCCAGCAAATCATGCATCTATGAAAAAGCACTACTGTTATTAATACTCATTTCTTACATCCAGCCTTTTGAAGACGGGAATAAACGTACGGCACGCCTACTTAGTAACGCTATACTGATTCAGCATAATTATTGCCCCTTATCATTTAGAACAGTAGATGCATTAGACTACAAAAAAGCCATGCTCTTATTCTACGAGCAAAACAATATCTCTCATTTCAAACAACTCTTTATAGAGCAATGCAGGTTTGCGGTGCAGACATATTTCTAATAATCGTAAATTCACGCCAGATTAGACTCATTACCTTATACCTCCAGCAAAATATGCATCTAGACGTCCGCAATACTCAATCTTGCATTAACTGTAATATAGTGTAGATTCTCTCTACTCGTTTATCGATTTTGTTACTCATGCTAAACCTCAAACCATTCCTTCCCTTTTATAAGCATCTCAAAAAATTTCTTGGGCTGTTTATCATAGGTATAGTATCAGGACTTTTTTATGCTGTTAGTAGTGGGTTAGGTCTGCCCCTTATGGCTAAGAAAGTATTTCCTATACTTTTTAGCGACGGTAATAAAGAGGAAGTGCCTCTATGGTTGCGTGAGTGGGTTGAGCAAAATTTTAGCAATCCTCAAGATGGCTTCCTCGTTGTGGTTTGCTTAATGTTACCGCTAATTATGTTAGTGAGAGCCGTAAGCTCATTTATTAATGGTTACTGCATGACTTATGTTGGTGTTGGTGTTGTACAAGAAATCCAAAAAGAAGTTTTTCAAAAAGTACAAAAATTACCATTAGCCTTTTTTAACCGTTATAAATCTGGTGATATTGTAGCTCGAGTACTAGGTAATCCAGCTACAATCAAAACGGTAGTAGTTGATATTAGTAATGACCTTATCAAGCAGCCCATTACTTTTATTGCCGCTATTAGTTACCTTATTTCAGAAGCCTTCCAAAGCCAAGGAGTGTTAGTTGCTCTAGTAGGAGCATTAGCTATACCTATTTGTATATTTCCTATAAGAAAAATTGGCAAATATGTCACAAAAAGATCTAGAGAATTAGTGAGCTTAGGAGCAGATTTAAATGCTGATGCAATTGAATCTATACAATCTCCCATGGAAATTAGAGCTTATAATTTACAACATAACCAAATTAAAGAATTTAACAGCAAACTCAAGCAGCTTCTCACCCTCACGATGAAGCAAACTCGCTTTAGCATATTACTTAACCCAACTATCGAGTTTATCACGACTTTGGGATTAGCATTCTCTCTTTATTTAGGTGTACGTTCAGGCATGACCATGGGCGAATTTATGGGGCTAGCTACAGCACTATTTATCGCCTACGAACCTCTCAAAAAATTAGGAAAAATCAACACCGCCATCAGCTCAGCTCAAGGCCCTTTAGAGCGAGTCATGGAAGTAATCAAATTTGATAACACGGTCCCAGAAACCAAAAACCCTATAGAACTGACTGGTAAATGTAGAGGAGAATTCAGCTTTAGAAACGTCAGCTTTAGCTACGAGAATGCCCAGCAAACAGCGCTCAGTAACGTCAATGTCGACATCAAGCAAGGAGAGGTTATTGCCCTTGTTGGACATAGTGGAGCTGGTAAGACAACATTTGCTAATCTAATTCCTCGGTTTTACGACGTCACCCAAGGAGAAATACTCTTAGATGGCATCAACATTAAAGACTATCGCAAGCACGACCTACGTGAGCAAATCGCCATCGTGCCACAAATGCCTCTACTTTTTAACAATAGCATCTTAGAGAATATCCGCATGGGTAATCTAAACGCCACAGATGAGCAAGTCATAGAGGCTGCGCAGCAAGCCTATGCACATGACTTCATCCTCGAGCAAGAGCAAGGCTATGACAACCAGGTAGGAGAGCGAGGCAACTCGCTATCAGGCGGCCAACGCCAGCGTATCGCACTCGCTAGAGCTTTTCTTAATGATGCCCCTATACTGATTATGGACGAGGCGACCAGCGCGCTAGACAACGACTCTGAGCACAAAATCCAACAAGCCCTAGATAAGCTTAGCAAGGGACGCACCGTATTTATGATTGCCCACAGATTCAGCTCACTACGCTCAGCCACACGCACCTTCTACTTTGAATCAGGGCAGCTCGTCGCCACAGGCACCCATGACGAACTTATGGTGAGTCAGCAAGGGTATAGCGAACTATACAAAAAAAGTACGTCTAGCTAAAAAGATATTGAAATGACTTGAGGTATTAACTATTAGTCACTACGGTAAACTATAAGTTAATATTTTG
>DGJT01000058.1 GCA_002387565.1 Akkermansiaceae bacterium UBA4589
GCTAGGTAAGAATATCTATTACCCCATGGGTTTTGATGATAATGGTTTACCGACTGAACGTTACGTAGAGCAAAAGTACAAAATCAATAAAAAGAAAATCACTCGTCCTGAATTTCGTGAGCTCTGCATCAAAGAGACTCAGGAAGGCGGAGCTATTTACGAAGAGCTTTGGAAATCATTGGGGCTTTCTGTAGATTGGAATTTTAAATACTCAACGATTAATACTCATTGTCGTCATACAGCCCAAAAATCTTTTGTCGATTTATATAAAAAAGGACGCATTTATCGCTCAGATGAACCAGTGATTTGGGATACTCATTTTGATACTTCATTGTCGCAGGCTGATGTAGAGACGCTCTCTCGTAGAGGCAAGATGTTTGATATCGCCTTTAAAGATAAGCAAGGCAACGATCTTGTGATTTCAACCACACGTCCTGAATTACTTGGTGCTTGTGTGGCATTGTATGTCAACCCTCAGGATGAGCGTTATGCTGATTTAGTCGCGTCAGGTGAGAATGCTGTAGTGCCTCTCTTTGGCTATGAAGTTCCGATTAAAACTTCTGAAGAAGTCAAAGTCGACTTTGGTACGGGGCTCATGATGTGCTGTACTTTTGGTGACGCAGAGGACGTCGCTAAATGGAAGAAAGACAAGCTAGACTTACGCATCATCATCGGCCGTGACGGCAAACTATTACCACTTGCTGGTAAATACGAAGGCTTGGCTGTCGATCAGGCACGAGCAGCCGTTGTTAAAGATTTAAAAGAAGAGGGCTTCTTACTCGAAACGCACGTCGTTGAGCAAAACGTGTCTGTCGCTGAGCGTTCGGGGCAACCTATTGAATTTGTCATGGAACCACAGTGGTTCATCCGTGTTATGGATATGAAGGAAGAGCTCCTGCAACGCTGCGATGAAATAGAGTGGTACCCAGAATTCATGAAAGTCCGTCTCCAGCATTGGATAGAAGGACTCAAGTACGATTGGAATATATCGCGTCAGCGTTTCTACGGAGTACCATTCCCTATTTGGTACGATGAGGATGGCAACGTAGTGGTAGCCAAAGACTCAGAGTTACCTATCGATCCTAGTGAGCAACAGCCTGCAGGTTACGAAGGGCAGAATCTACGTCCTGAATTAGATGTTATGGACACATGGATGACCTCGTCACTCTCACCACAGATCAATGCCAACTGGGCAGGTGGAGAAACATGGGGTATTGAAAATATGGACGATATTTTCCCTATGGGTGTACGTGTTCAGGCCTTTGAGATTATCCGTACATGGTTATTCTACACCGTAGTTAAATCTCATCTGCATCATGATTCACTGCCATGGAAGCGTGTGATGATTTCTGGTTGGGGACTCAATGAGCAAGGTAAAAAAATCTCCAAACGTGATTTAGAAAAATACACCGACAAAGATGGCTATAATCGCTACGAACCAGCAGCCCTCATCGAAAAATACAGTGCAGATGCCTTACGCTACTGGGCAGCAGGTAGCCACCTTGGGCAAGACTTAAAATTCCAAGAAAAGAGTGTCAAAGCAGGCCGCCGTATCGTGATTAAGCTTTGGAATGTCGCTCGACTCACCCAAATGCTCATAGGAGAAGCGAGCGAAGAAGTTAAAAACACTCAGGTAGAATTCAGCCAATTAACCCCACTCGATCAGTGGTTGCTCACTCGTTTACATCAAACGACAGAACAGGTGACTCTAGGTTTTGATAAATTTGATTACGCGGTTGGTCGTGAGGCTTTAGAAAAATTCTTCTGGTCTACCTATTGTGATGACTATTTAGAGCTCGTCAAAGAGCGCTTCTGGAAGGCGGAGCAGTACAGCGATGCTGAGCGCGCTTCAGCAGTTACAGCTCTGCAACAGAGTTTGCGTACTTTATTAGGACTTTATGCTCCTTATATGCCATTTATTACCGAGGCTATCTATCAACGTTGCTTCAAAGAGGCAGAAGGCACGAGCTCATTACATATCACCTCATTCCCTCAGGTGGATACAGCGATTGCTCAACAACCTATCGCCCAGAGTGTCAAAGTCATGCTCGCGGCTCTAGGAGGAGTGCGTCAATTGCGTTCAGCTAATAAGATTTCTGCCGGCAAAGTACTGCCACAAGTATGGATTAACTCTGAGGAACGCCCTCTCGATCCAAGTATGCTCAATGCTGCCGCTCGTTGTGAGACCTTGAGTATCAACACAGAAGTGCACACAGTAGTTGATATCAGCGAAACCATACAAGTATATCTCCCAGAGGATAAAGAGCAGAAGCAGGCGATTGAGGTTACTCTGGCTTTACCTGTAGAATAGTAGGTGCCTGAAAGGCTAAGCCTAAATATTACTTCATCTACTTCGTTTTTATCGGGCATGGCAGTAGCTATTTGATTTAAAGTGTGCTTCATTAATGAAGTTGTAACAATATACTTGTTTGTAGCTGAACGTTATTTAAACTAATACTTATGAAGTATTACTTAGTGCTTATTGGTGTTTGTGTGTCTTTATTACAGGCGGCTAAATTTGAAAATATAGCTGTTGATTTGGTGATAGGTGGGTTAGATAAACCGGTTTGGATGACAGTAACGCCCACTGCTCCTGATTATTTGTTTATCGTCGAAAAGGAGGGCCGAATTGTTGTTTTTGATAAAAAGAGGGGAGAGTTACTCGCAGAGCCGTTATTAGATGTTCGTGATAAGATAACGATAAAAATGAATGAGCAGGGTTTACTGTGCCTCGCATTTTGTCCAGATTTTGCCACTACAGGGCGTTATTATGTCTATCTGACTAATAATGAAGGAGATACAGAGATTCTTAGGTTTGTGAATAAGATTGTAGATGGAAAATGGCAGGCGGAAGTTAATCAAGGAGAATTATTATTGGAGATAAAGCAAGATTTTCGTAACCATAATGGTGGCTGGATGGGCTTTGGCCCTGATGGGGCTTTATATATTGCTACAGGCGATGGAGGAGCAGGCTTTGACCCCAAAGATAGAGGGCTTGATCTGAACTCGCATTTAGGTAAAATTCTACGTCTGGATGTATCCCCTCAAAAAGGTTATAGCACTAAGGGCAATCCATTTGTCGGACAAAAAGGTGTCCAACCTGAGATTTATGCCTATGGTTTACGTAACCCTTGGCGCTGTGCGTGGGATGGTGACTACTTTTATATTGCTGATGTAGGGCAAAGAGAGTGGGAGGAAATCAATAGAGTGAGTTTTAGTAAGCTCAAAGGTGCTAATTTTGGCTGGGCGATTTACGAAGGGCTTGAGCTCAACCCCAAGAAAAAGTCTCAAAAAATAAAAGGAGATTGGGAGAGACCTATCTATGTCTATCCTCATGATAATAGTGAATACGGAGGTCTTAGTATCAATGGCGGTTTTGTTTATCGCGGGCCTATTGCTAGCTTACAAGGGCAGTATTTTTTCTCAGATTGGATATCGGCTCGTATTTGGTCATTTGATGCAACTTTAGACAAAGTGCAAACTTCCGATATTAATCATTGGGATGAGACCTTCAAATATAAAGGTAAAAAAATTAGGCAGCTGGTCTCTTTTGCAGAGGATGTAGAGAAAAATCTCTACCTCATTTCTCATAATGGTGAGATTTACCAAATTGTAGAAAATAATTAAAACTAGAGTTGCTCCATGGATAGTATATAGTTTAGTCTGCATGTAGATTAATAAGGGCTAAAATAATGGATTCAACTAAACAACTCATTTATATTATTGCAGGCGAAGTGAGCGGCGATATTCACGCTGCTGAGCTGATGCAAAGTTATCGTGAGATTAATGATAATGTTGTTTTCTCTGGTTTAGGTGGTGCTCGTATG
>DGJT01000032.1 GCA_002387565.1 Akkermansiaceae bacterium UBA4589
CCCTGTCATTACTGCTGTTCTGCTGGGTGAACAAACACCACTAGCTACTGTAAAACGATGAAAATCAGTACCCTCTGCTGCCAAGCGATCAATATTAGGTGTTTTCACATAAGGATGCCCATGACAGCTCAAATCACCCCAGCCCCAATCATCAGCAAAAATAAAGATAATATTAGGCTTATCCTCTGCTCTAAGTTGGGTAAAACTTAGCACGCATCCTGCTATTAATAAAGTTAATTTAAACATAGGGAAACTATAGTTATTAGCAGTGATAACTCCAGCTTATTTTTCAAAAAAATCAGGCAATTGATGTCCTAGTAAAAAAGCAGCTACAGGCATTTTTTTACTACCTTCTAATTGAATATCTCCAGTAATTTTAACAGCTTGGTTGTCTACCCCGCATTGTACTGTAAAGCTCTCTTTATCTTGATCAATAATTGTACCTGCATGCTCATTAGCTCCATTCACTATTTGTACATGAGGGTAAATCTTGAGCTTCTTAAGTTGCTCTTGCTCAGATACAAAGGAAGTATAGGTACCTGGCCACGTATGGTAAGCCCTAATCATTCTGTCAATATCAAGAGCTGATTGGTTCCAATTAATTTGGCCATCTTCTCTGTTTAGCTTGCCTATATAAGTGACTTCGTTTAGGTTTTGCTCTTGAGCTGGCACATCTGCACCTAATTCATCAAACTGCGCTAGGACTTCATCTAAACAAATCGGTGATATGTCAGCTAAATCGTCATGAACTTGTTCGGCTGTAGACTCCTGATGAAGCTCTAATGCTTGTTTATAAATCATCGCTCCAGCATCTAATTCTTTGACCACATGCATGACGGTAATACCTGTCTGCTTATCTCCTGCTTTAATTGCAGCTTGTATACAGCTGGCTCCTCTGTATTTAGGCAAGAGTGACGCATGTAAATTAATACAGGCTAATGAAGGTTGCTCAATCAACTCAACAGGCAGAATTTGCCCATAAGCCATAACTACATAAACATCAGCCTTTAAGCTTTTGATTTGCTCTAGAAAATTAGAATCCTTGCAACTATGAGGTTGAAATACAGGCACTTTAGCTTGAATAGCGGCCTCTTTAATTGGCAAAGCTCTTAATTCTTGTTTTCTACCATAGCGCTTGTCTGGCTGAGTCACTAACCCAACACAATCATAATCACTATTTAATAGCCATCTAAAAGTGGGCACAGCAATATCACCAGCACCTAAAAATAAAACTTTGAGTGATTTTTTCAAAAAAGCTTATTCACTAAGCAGCTTATCAACAGAAGCTGTAATATCTCCTAACACTCTAAGCGGAGCTTGAGTAGCATTGATATCAAGTATCAAATCAGAGCTATAAAAATCTAATATAGGACGAGTTTCGGCTTCGTAAGTTTTGATGCGATGCCAAATAACTTCTGGATCAGCATCATCCATGCGATTTTCACGAATAGCACGCTTACTCATGCGCTCAACTAATTCATCACGGTTAGGGCAAGACAGGTGAATTACACCTAGCACATCTACTAAGTCCTGCATAATTTTTGCCTGCTCTACATTACGTGGAATACCATCTAAAATAAGAACTTCCTTCTCTGGGTTGTAATCTCCTTGTTTAATCCACGTCTGAATTTGATTCTTCCACAAATCTACAGTTAGATCGTCAGGAACAAGTTGCCCCTTAGAGGCATACTCAGCACTTTTCTTACCCAATGCGCTATCCTTATCTAAAGCTCTAAAAACATCTCCACACGCACAATGAAAAAAGCCAGGAAGTCCACCTAAAACTTTACCCTGAGTGCCTTTGCCTGACCCAGGAGCTCCAAAAATTAATAACGCACGATAAGGATAACTCATGTATTTAAAAGAAAATGTTGAGGTATTATATAAAGATAGGTTTCACATGCTTTTCAAGTGCTATTTACAAATAAATGACAACTATGTAAGCTCTACATCATAAAATCTACTCTCAGCAAGCCTTATTACAATAGCGTAGCAAGCTTTGAATACTATAAAAAATTAAAGTTGTGGTAATTTCCAGCCATCTTCATCAGACGTAGAGTCAGGAGCATCATCCAAAAGTGTTGGTTTAAAATCAGAATTTTCTTCTGCAGTTACGTCCTCTTCCTCATGCTCATTTTCATGCTCATCCTTTTGATTGCCTTTTTCTAGGTTATCTTCAATTTCCCGTTCTTGCTCTTTTTCCTGATCAATTTCTTCTTGAACTTCAGTTTTATTAACAGATTTAAAAGGTACAGCTGCGGGTAAGCCTGATTCTTCCTCATTTAAAGGCTCTTCTAGTATCTTTTCAATAATAGGCTTATCTCTAGCTACTGGAGGGCTTGCCTGAGGTTCAGGTTGAACACTCGAATCATCATCACCAAGACTAGCTAACAAGTCAAATGGTGAGGTGGACTCTGGTACTTGTGACTGCTCCACACTTTCATCTTCACCTAGTTGATTTTCAATATTCTCTAGTGGTTCAGGAGCTGAAGTCATAGGCTCAGGAGCTAAGGAAGCGACTACAGGCTCCTCTCGTAATGCGGGCATTTCATCTACCGATTCTTTTTTTTCTGACTCCTCAATAATCTCTTCTACTTTTTTAGATTTAACTGGAGGTGGTGCTATACGCAGCATCTCCGTCATATCAGTAAAACCTAAAGTAACCTTGAGTAAGGCGTCTTGATGCAAGGTTTTCATGCCATCATTCTGGGCAATCTCTTGTAATTTTTCTTCAGGTGCTTGAGCAGAAATAGCATTTTGTAAGGTCTCACTGGCAATCATCAACTCATGAATACCTACCCTTCCTTTATAACCCGTATAACTACAGACACTACAACCATCAGGTGCTTTGGTGGTTAAGGGGACACCTGTAAAGTCTTGGTTAAGCCCTTCATTGATAATTTTAAGGTCTTCGCCCTCAAGTGGATGCTTTTCTGCGCAGTATTTACACACTCGGCGCATCAATCGCTGTGAACAAATACAGTTCATAGTTGAACCTACTAAATAAGGCTCAACCCCCATTTCCACCAAACGAGTCACAGTAGCTGCAGCATTTTGCGTATGCAAAGTACTAAATAATAAGTGACCTGTAAGCGCCGCCTCCACGGCAATCTCAGCAGTTTCGGTATCCCTCATCTCACCCACAAGAATAATGTCTGGATCTTGACGCAAGAAGCAACGCAAAGCATCACCAAACGTTAATCCTTGTTTAGGTCTAACTTGCATCTGGGTAATCCCATCAATGGTGTATTCTACAGGATCCTCTGCTGTTTTAATACTGATTCCAGGGTTATAAATTTCTCCTAACGCAGCATAAAGACTCATTGATTTACCTGAACCTGTAGGCCCACAATGCAAAATCATACCGTAAGGACGCTTAATAGCTGCTCTATAACGCGCCAAATTTTCATCCGAAAAACCAAGTGCTGTGAGCGGAAGCGTACTCTTACTCTTATCTAACAGACGCATAACAATGCCCTCGCCATGGGTGAAAGGTGCGGTAGAAACCCTTAAATCGAGATCTAAACCTTCAGTGTTATAATCAGCGTAAATAATTCTACCATCTTGAGGGGTACGGTTATTAGAAATATCTAAATTCGCCATGATTTTAAGACGAGAAATCATGGCGCTTAAGAAAAGTTTAGGTAAAAAGAGTTCATTTTTTAGTACTCCATCAACCCTAAATCTTACATTGGCGCCTTCCTCTAGAGGGTCAATATGAATATCACTAGCACCTTGGTAGTTCGCAGATTGAATCATCTTACCTACCAAGTCGACAATTGGTGTACTTTCCTGATCTAAGTCATTAGCTGTAGCACCCGAAGTTCTGACTCTCTCTAAACGCTCTAATGTCGCAACATAATCAACCTTTCCTAAATCTGCATAACGTCTCAAAAAAGTATTGAGCACATCTTCTGTCATTAAACATAACTCTACACTTTTTCCTCCGCTCCAACTGCGAACTAAGCTTTCAATTCTATAATTAAATGGATCTACTATACCTACGCTAAAAACAGTTTCTGTCTCTCTAGCTTTGAATGGCAAACACTCGTGTAGCACACAATTTTCTTTGCTAATTTCAGAGAAAGAATCATTATCAATCTCAATATCTTCCATCGTTAGAAATGGCAGACCTAAAATAATAGAAGTGCCTTCAACAATAACAGCTTCTCCCACTTCATAAGTGGCAATGAGCCTATTTTTAAATTCCTTATAAGTACTAAGCTGTAATAGCTCTTCTTGAGAAAAGGCTGACTCAACCTCCTTGAGATGATTATTTGTTTCTAACCAATTAAATATATCTTGATAAGTATCTTGTAAACTCATGATGTAAGGGAGTAGGTGGTTAAGTCTTTATTAAAAGCTTGGTTAAGTTATTTAATATTTTCAAACATGCTAAACATAGGTAAAAACAAGGCAATAACGATAGAACCTAGAATCGAACCTACAATTAAAATCAAAATAGGCTCCATCAAACTACTAATAGTAGCAACAGTTGACCTAACATCCTCTTCATACATATTAGCCGCATTACTCAGCATATCATCAATTTGCCCAGTTTTCTCACCAGATTTTATCATATAAGTTAAATCTACTGGTATATACTTGTTTTCGTAGAAAGGTGTGGAAACAGGGTTACCTGCTTCAATTTCAGTTTTAATAGCATCACATAGCTGCTCAATTTTATAATTATCAGCAGCACGCCTACACATTTCAATGACTTCATGGATAATCACACCCGCTCCGTTCAATGTACTGTAAACACGGCAAAATCTAGCAATCGCAATTTTACGGCGTAACACTTTGACTACTGGTGCATGGTCAAAGAAATTATGGATATGCGGTCTCAACCAAGGTTTTTTACCACATAATTTAAAGAAGACAACAACACTAACAATCACAGCTATCATCTCTTTATAATATTTTTTCAAAGCCTCACTCATATCAACTAACAGTTGAGTGGGTCCAGGCAACGCATTACCTGCTGATGAAAAACTCTCAGTAAATGTGGGTATTACAAAAATAAGCATCACAATCACAGCAACTATCGTTATACTTAACATAACTACAGGGTAAGCCATTGCTCCTTTAACTTTCTTTTTTATGTTTTGTGAGTCAGCTAAAAAACTCACAGCTTCTGTTAAAGTTTTTTCAATTTCACCAGAGGCCTCTCCAGCATCAATCATGGCTATTAAAAACTCTTCAAAATTATAATCAAAAGCATGAAAAGAACCACTCAAACTTACACCTGCTTTAACATCCTCTGTAATATAAAAGATAATATCTTTAACCTTAGGGTTAGCAATCTGCTGTTCAAGAATTTCAAAAGTATCAATAAACGTTAAACCTGCTTTAGAAAACATCACTAACTGGCTAGCAATAGTCAGCTGATCTGCCAAAGGCACTTTATATCTTACTAATAATTTAAGAGGTGTTCTTTTTCGGGCAGTTTCAGCTCCAATAGTTATTCCAAATACAGTAGGCATACTGAATCATCACAATATTTATTGTAAAATATGTCAATGTAAAAGCTTATAAAAACAAGCTATCATCATGAAAAATTAAAACCAAGTGGAAAGAGCCGCCACTAAAGCCGCTGATTTTTTTACTCGGTATTGTTGAGGTAATTCAATCTTAACCTGTTTCCCTTGAGAGTTTGCAACGACCAATTTAACCTGGCTATCTCCAGGGTGACTACTTAAAATTTGCTTAAGCTTTTCTAAATCCGATTGATCATGACGTGCAATATGCAACCTTAATTCTATATCTGAATTACCTTGTAGCTTCCTTTGCTTTAATGATATCGCCTTAACTTTGTAACCTGTCAATTTACGTTGCCCAGTCCTGTCATCGACACGAACAGCCGCTTTAATTGCAATGACCGAACCTACATTAATGATACCCTCTTCAAAGGCTGGTAAATACGCCTCTTCCCACAAAACCACCTCTGCTACTCCTGTAAAATCTTCAATTTCAAGCACTCCAAACTTTTTACCCATTTTGGTAACCTTATGCTCCACATGCCTCACTAAACCTGCAAATTGAAACTTAGGAGAAATTTGGCGCATCTGATCTTTAACATACACTTCTCTGGTCGATAAATCTAAATCATCTAAATGCCCTAACTGACTATAACTATCTGGATTGATAATATTTCTATACCTATCTAATGGGTGCGCTGTTACATAATAACCTAACAGCTCTTTCTCATCCTCGAGACGCTTATCTAAATCCCACTCTTCGACCACAATATCGGTACGCGGAGCTTCAATCATCTCATCCATACCGAACAATGATGACTGCCCCTGCTCACGATCACGTTGCAAAGTATGAGCTGCATCCAGCACCTCATCCAGACGTAGCATCAAAGCTGCTCGTTTTTCACCCGTCCAATCCAGAGCTCCTGCACGAATCAAACTTTCCAAAACACGCTTATTCATGACTTTAGAGTCCAAACGGTTAGCTAAATCATCCAAGGATTCAAACAAACCATCTTTATCACGGCTCTCAATAAGGCTTCGCATCGCCTTTTCTCCTACATTTTTTATAGCAGCTAACCCATAGCGAATCGCAGGAGTCCCTCCTGGTGTAGCTGAAGGAGTAAAAAGAAGCTGACTATGATTAAGGCTCGCAGGCAATATCTCAATCCCCATACGATTCACCTCATTGACAAACACCCCTAGCTTATCAGTATTATTCAGTTCATTAGATAAAATCGCCGACATAAACTCCACAGGATGATTGGCTTTCAAATAAGCTGTCCAGTAAGAAATATGCCCATAACAAGCTGAGTGAGATTTGTTAAAACCATAACCCGCAAACATCTCAATTTTCTCAAAAATCGCATTCGCTAAATCCTCCTCGATATCATTAGTCTCCTTACAGCCTTTAACAAAATTCACTCGCTCTTGCGCCATCTTTGCTGGATCTTTTTTACCCATAGCTCGACGTAATAAATCAGCACCACCGAGTGTGTAGCCAGCGAGTAATTTTGCAGCGTTTTGCACCTGCTCTTGGTAAATCATCACCCCGTAGGTGTTACCACAAATTTCTTCTAGCAGAGGGTGCTCATATTTCACATCTTTGATGCCCTTTTTGACCTCAATCATCTGATCAATAAATTGCATTGCACCAGGACGGTACAGAGCCAATAAATCAATAATGTCATCAATCTTAGTGATTTGATATTTACGGCAAGTATCGACCATGCCTCCAGATTCTAACTGGAATACTCCCAATGTCTCACCACGATTGAGCAAATCAAAAGTGGCTTGATCATCTAGTGGCACTTGAGCTACTTCAAAATCAGGTTGATGAGCTCTAATAAATTTTTCAGCATGATGAATCACCGTCAAGTTTTTCAGCCCTAAGAAGTCCATTTTAAGCAAGCCTACATCCGTAATAGCTCCCATATCATACTGAGTCACTACCTCGCCTTCAGCACCACGGGTAAGAGGCACATGGTTGGTCAATGCCTGATCTCCAATCACCACACCAGCAGCATGCACCCCTACATTACGAGCTAAACCTTCTAACTGCTCAGCATAACGCCATAAATCTTGATACACAGAACTTCCCTCAATAGCGGTTTGCAAATCATTGCTAGCGGCATAAGCCTTCTTTAGGGTCATGCCAGGAGATGGATCTATCATCTTGGCCAAGGCATCTGCCTCACCATACGAAATATCCATCACGCGAGCCACGTCACGAATCACAGATTTAGCCCCCATCTTACCGTAAGTAATAATATGAGAGACAGATTGCTCACCATACTTTTGGCGTACATACTCAATCACTTCAACACGACGTGACTGACAAAAATCAATATCCACATCGGGTGGGCTCACCCTCTCTGGATTCAAAAACCTCTCAAACAACAAACCAAAACGCATCGGACAGATATCCGTAATACCCATAGTGTAAGCCACTAACGAGCCTGCAGCGGAACCACGTCCAGGTCCGACAGGGATATCATTATCTCGAGCCCATTGAATAAAGTCAGCGGTGATTAAGAAGTACGAGGCAAAACCTAAATCATTAATAATCTTAATTTCATAAGCTAAACGCTCTTGTAATTCCGTATTATTTTTTGCTTCCTGCTCACCATAACGCTCAGCCAAACCTTTTTGACAGACTTTGGCTAAATAGGCGTCTTTATCGCTGCCATCAGGTGTACCAAACTGCGGGTACTTCTCCGTACTTGTAGGGTCTAGTACAAGCTCTACATTAATTTTA
Organism: Akkermansiaceae bacterium UBA4589; assembly: GCA_002387565.1. Classification (GTDB taxonomy): domain Bacteria; phylum Verrucomicrobiota; class Verrucomicrobiia; order Verrucomicrobiales; family Akkermansiaceae; genus UBA4581. Next base: position 8,236 of record DGJT01000032.1, read on the forward strand.
TCTGCAATCTCAAGTGTCGCATCACAAGCCTCTGGAAAATCTGCAAATACTTCACGCATTTCTTGCGCTGATTTAAAGTAAAGTTCCTCAGAGTAACTCATGCGATTCTGATCAATCACCTTCTTACCTGTACCGATACAAATCATGATATCATGCATGTCATGATCCTCACGATTTAAGAAATGCACATCATTAGCAGCAACCAAAGGCACATCAAACTCTTGCGATAACTGCACCAATCCATTGCGACTTATTTCCTGATTTTCTAAACCGTGATTGTGAATCTCCAAATAAAAATCCTCTCCATAAATATCTTTAAGAAACTTAACCTCATCACGAGCTAAATCCATCTGATCTTGTAGAATAAACTCATTCACAGGGCCATTAATACAACCGCTCAGCGCAATAATTCCCTCACTATACTTAGCCAGCAATTCCCTATCCACACGAGGCTTACCATAATACGAACCATTAAGATGCCCATCACTCACCAATTTACTTAACTGGTCAAAACCTTTGTTATTCTTAGCTAACAACGTCATGTGCGTTGCTCTCTTACGCCCAATCACCTCCTTGCGATCAGATTGAGATAATGGTGCTAGGTAAATCTCACAACCCAAAATAGGCTTCACACCTGCGCTCTTCATCGCCTTGTAGAACTCAATCGCTCCATACAAATTCCCATGATCTGTCATAGCCACCGCCGACATACCAAACTCCACAGCACGAGCAGCTAAGTCCTTAGGGCGAATGGCTCCATCCAATAATGAATACTGGGTATGTAAATGCAAATGAACGAAGGAAGGCGTGGACATAATAAGGCGGTTCTTATTTTACTTAATCTGCGTTGTTATTCAAGGCTCGCAGTAGCGATTTCTACAGCTTCGCCTTAAATGCCTAGCATCTCAAGCAAACTAAAAACCTACAGGCTAGATAGAGTGAAAATGAACTAAAGCTAACCTAAACTCAGCGAGTAAATTTACAAGATTTTAATAAAATAAACCTCTTAGCCCTAGTTGCTTATTTGCGCTTGTTGGTCTTCAGCTAGCCACTGCCAGAGAGACTCTAGGCTGTTGGTTATGCTCTCTTTGCTACGCTGTAATTCTTCGCTAGAATCAGTTGGTTGCCCTTGGGCAAAGAGGTAGTATTTAATCTTGGGTTCGGTGCCAGAGGGGCGTATGGCAAACCTCCTGCCGTCCTCAAGTTTGATAATGAGCATGTTTTCTTTGGCGAGTAGCTCGCCTTCCTCGTCATATTGGTCAGTGGCCGCGAAGTCCTGCACCTGTGCCACAGCACTGCCATCAACGAGGTAGTCTGCTTGTTGCCAGTCACGTGCCTGATAAGCTTGCATAAGTTGCTTGATTTGCTCTGCTCCTTGAGCTCCTTCGAGTACCGTGGACTCGCCTCGCTCTAAGTAATAACCAAGTTGGGCATAAATGGTGTCGAGTAGGTCAGTCATGGTCTTGCCCTTTGATTGAGCGTAGGCTGCGACCTCAGCGAGCATGACGACTGAACCGTTAGCGTCCTTGTCTCTAACAAAATCCGCACCTAGATAACCGTAACTCTCCTCACCTCCAAAGACAAAGAAGGTGCCTTGTTCTAAATGCGCCTGACGTTGATCTATCACACCTTGTTGACGGTAGATATCCGCATCCCATGTGTCATGATTCAATAAGAGTTGGTCTTCATACTTCGCCAGTTTAGCTGCAATATATTTAAAACCTGTGAGGGTATTCACAATAGGCACACCATAGCTCTGAGCAATGGCTTGCTGTAAATCAGTAGTGACAAATGTTTTGACGATTTTAGCATTAACTTTGTTAGCAGAGGTGAGCACGCCTTGCTCTTGTAAGGTTTCTAAACGGTACCAAAGCATGAGTGAACCAATTTGATTCCCTGTAAGTAATTGCATTTCTCCTACGCTGTTGCGTACCGCCACCCCCATTCTGTCAGCATCTGGGTCTGTGCCAATCACGATGTCGGCTTGTTCTTGTTGAGCTAGTTCAATACCCATAGCGAGGGCGGGAGCGTTCTCTGGGTTAGGAGAAACTACCGTGGGAAAGGCTCCATTGTGCTCGTCTTGCTCTGTAACGGTAAGGACGTCAAATCCTAATCGCTTAAGCACAGGCACACTGATGACACCGCCTGTGCCGTGTAAGTTAGTAAAGACGACTTTGGTGGGGTTTTCTTGTTCTCCAATATCACGTAAGAGTAAACCCTCTAATGCGTCTTGATAAGTTTCATCAAAGCTCTGTGGGATAATGATGAGCTCGCCTTGCTGCTCTTTTCTTAAAGCTGTCCACTGGCTACTCTTGACCTCTGATACGGCTTGCATCACAGCCGTCGCTGCCTCACCTGCTAGCTGAGAGCCATCATTTTGGTACACTTTAAAACCATTATCATGGTAAGGGTTATGACTCGCAGTTAGGACAATACCTGCATCCGCATTAAAATAACGTACCGCAAATGAGACTTGTGGTGTGGAGCGCGCCCCTTCAAAACCGTAGATATCACAACCTAGCTCAGTAGCTACTTTAGCTAAAAAATCAAACAACTCTTGGTAGAAAAATCTCGTGTCATGCCCTATGATAATTTTGGGTGTTTCTGCCGAGGCTTGTTTGAGCTCTTTGACGTAAGCTACGACCCCTTGCATGGCGAGGCTTAGGTTGTAAGGATTGAGGCATGCGCTACCTACGGCTGGAAATTGTGGGCAGGTCTTAGCCTCTGCCTTAGTTGGTTCTACATCTCCCCATTCAGCTTTAGTGGTGGTGTGGGCTATAGTTCTCCCACGGAGCCCCCCTGTACCAAAAGTGAGCTTCTTAAAAAAACGGTTGTTGAGCTCTTGCCAGTTTTCGTGCTGCGCTAGTTCTTCAATAGAGGCGATGCTTATCTCATCAGGACTATCTTTGATAACAGTAATGAGATTTTCAACGCTAGTCGGCAATAACTCTTGCGAATCGCCAGCTTGTTGGATAGTGTCGAGCAAATATTCCATATCAGCATGAAAGGTAAATTCCCCTCAAAAATCAAGTTTATAACCTTTGATTTTAAGCAACTTCATTCAACTATTGTTGAACAGCTGCAAGCTCGTGCTGACTTTCTTCCTGCTAATACAGCGGCCTACCGCCTTCTCGATGGTCCTAGTGATGGGCTAGATAAGGGAAGTTGTCTCGAAGTCTACGCCAATGATAAAATAAAAGCATGGCTCTGGCAGACTCAAGAAACACCCACTAGTTTAGAAATAAAGCATTTTACCAAAGTCGCTCAGCAGCACAAAGTGAGTTTATATCTAAAAGTCCTCGGCGCTAAAAATCTCAGTAAAAGCCCTCAACATATCTGCGGAGCGGAAATAACTAAACCATTTTTAGTCACAGAGTCTGGACGTAGTTATTGGATTGATTTTGCTAGTGGTTATTCGCAGGGCATTTTCCTCGATCAACGTGACAACCGCAATAAGGTAGCCGACCTCGTCAAAGAGCAACTAGCTCATCAAGCTGAGGTGAAAGTCCTCAACACATTTGCCTACACTGCAGGGTTCTCTATAAGTGCAGCGCTTGCTGGAGCCACGACCACCACGCTTGATTTATCGAACACTTACCTTGAATGGTCTAAACGTAATTTTGAGGCCAACGAGCTTGCACTGTCTGAGCATTACTTTCTCAAGGGTGATACGTTAGAATGGCTACCTAAATTTGCCAAAAAGCAACGTCTTTTTGATGGCATCATTCTCGACCCCCCAAGCTTTTCTAGAAATAAGGGTAAGGTGTTTAAGGTCCAAGATCATTATCGCGCCTTAATAGAGCAAGCACTAGCTTGTCTGGCTCCAAAGGGTTGGGTGCTGTGCTCTACCAATTATTTGGGTTTTAATGCTCAGCAGTTTAAAAGCATGGCAAAAAAAGCCTGCCATCAACAAGGACTCAGAGCCAACTTGAGCGCCGCTCAATTACCACAGGACTTTGCCTCCTCTAATCACCTCAAGGTGATTTTTATTCAAGCCCTTTAAGGGGGCTGTTGTAAGTCTATTAAAAAAAATTAAGTTACTACTTATGCCTAACATAAAAAAGGCTACCTTGCGTTAGCAAGGTAGCCTTTTTATTAAGTGTTATTCAGTAAAAAAATTAGATGCTTTTTACATTGATAGCACAAGGTCCTTTTTGACCTTCTCCTAATTCGAACTCTACTCTTTCGCCTTCGTCAAGCATTGCATGACCGTCGCATTGAATTTCTGAATGATGAACGAACATATCTTTACCGCCTTCATCAGGAGTAATAAATCCGTAACCTTTTTCACCATTAAACCATTTTACTGTACCTGTACTCATATTTTTATATTAAATTGCTTCTGGTAACAAAGAGAATCTAAGATTACAAGAAGATGAGTACTAGGTATAGAGCCAGTTAACCTTTGTCAAACTATTATGGTGTTTATTTCTTGTAGTTTGATAAATGATAAAATTTGCTTTCTCCTACTTAACATTAATGTTTAACCTAAAGCTATGAAGTTGAAGCCTCCTCTATCGTTACTTGCGCTATTATGCGCTATCCTAAGTGGAGTTCTGGTTGCGTTAGCTTTTGAGCCATTTAACTTGTCATTATTTATATGGTTAGGCTTGGTTCCTCTATATTTTGCAATTTGGCAGTTACTCCCCAAACTTAAGCAAAAACGCCGCTGGATTCATTCATTTGGCCTAGGTTGGTTAGCTGGCGTTACCTTTTTTCTCATCAATTTAAATTGGATTTCGACGGTTTCAGGGTTGGGTGCTATTGCTCTAGCTTTATTTCTTGGTCTGTATTGGGGGTTGTTTGGCTTATTAGCTTACCATTTAGCTCGTCCTGACCAGTTGCTTAAATTTGCTGATTTAAAAGCCCAAACTCCTAAACTAAGTAAAATAGAGTTCAAGCAACGTAACATCCTACTCTCTGCACATATTATAGGTTTAGCCAGTATCACTGGTTTTGCTTGGTGTGTAACAGAGTGGTTACGTGCGACTCTATTTACAGGATTTAGTTGGAATGGTCTCGCTGTAGGGATTAACCAACCCGCAATTGAACAAGCCGCCTCGATTGTAGGTGCTAGCGGGCTGAGCTTTGTACCTGTATTTCTAAGTAGTTGTTTGTACATGACATTTATCAAGCTTTTGGAGGCGCACAAAAACCATGTGCGTATCACACGCTGGGAGTTTGGAGTCTCTTTGGGGCTTTTTAGTTTACTAGCTAGTTATGGGGCTATCTCGATGACTAATCATAACTATCAAGAGCAAATTGAGACTAGTGTCCTGATTCTACAACCTAATATCAGCCAAGAGGATAAATGGTTGGGAGTGCAAGAGCCTAAAAAGAGTTTTGAAATTTATCGCAGTTACGAGGAACTTATTCAACAAGCTCATCAGGAGTGGCAAGCGCAACAACAGAAGAAATTGACTACCGCTCTCGAGTCTGGTAAGACAGAATTCAGCCTATCCCTCAAGCAAGCAGATCTAGTCATTATGCCTGAATCCACATGGCTCACACCTATGTACTATGAAGCTAATGAACAAGGTGATAATGATTATTTAGTCTCATGGAATAATGAGGCTTTTTTAAGTGAATTACATAAACTGGACTATTCCAACCTTATTATTGGAGCCGCCGAAGTTGAGTACATCGACCCAGCTAATCAATCTAACTCATCTCAAACCGATAAAAACCCCAATTATTATAACTCTCTATTTTTGCATCAAGCAGATAAAAATCACTGGCAAAGCTACCGCAAAGAGCATCTGGTTATTTTTGGAGAGTACGTACCCCTAGTGGATAAATACCCCTGGATAGCTAAACCTTTTGAATGGGCAACAGGTGTGCCATTTGGTGGTAATATGGATAGAGGGTCGGCACAGGCACCTATAATGCTCGATTTAGTGGGGCAAGACACTCAAGACATTCCAAACCAGCAACTACATCTTATTCCTCTGATTTGTTTTGAAGATACGGTGTCTCACCTGATTCGCCCTAGTATCATTCAAAACAAACTCCTCCACCCTCAACTACTGGTCAATATCACCAATGATGGCTGGTTTAAAACGAGTGCGGCCGCAAAACAGCATTTTGCTAATGCGAGGATGCGCTGCATTGAATATGCGCGCCCTATGTTACGTAGTGCCAATACAGGTGTCAGTGGAGTTATTTCTGCTATTGGAACAGTTCAACCGCAACAGGTCATTCAAGATGCCACTGGTAATACTTTTACCCAAGGTTCGCTACATACAACGGTATCTATCGCTAAAAACCCAACCACCACTATCTATGCGTTGCTAGGAAATTGGTGGATTTATCTAGGAATAATCGTAATTATAGGCTGTATGGCTTATCGGATTATAATAGCGCTAAGAAACAAGTTTCCTAGCTAGTCCTTTAAAGATAAATAAATGAAAAGGGCTCACGCTGTACCAATACAGTCTGCCCCATAAACCACGAGGCCTAAATGTCGCTGTTTGCTCTAGCACACCCTTATTTATAGTGAATTCTAGCCACGCCTCTCCTGGCAACTTCATCTCAGCAAAGAGGAGTAATCTCCCCTCATCTTCGTTAGCATAAAGCACTCTCCAAAAATCAATCGCATCTCCTCGGCTAATAGTATGCTTATTCCTGCGACCTCGGCGCAGACCTACTCCTCCAAATAGTTTGTCGATAAACCCTCTTACCTTCCATAACCAAGTAGCGTAGTACCAACCTTCGTCTCCACCAATAGACCAAATTTTATAGATGCACGCCTCTCGATCACTCACTGGTGCTAATTGCTTATCCACAAAACAACCATGTTGAGGAATAGTGAGAAATTCTGATAAGTTGACCTTGAGATCACCGCTCACACGTGAGTCTTTCCAACTCGAAACAATATTACGACCTTCTATACGCTGAAAAGCCTTAGCTAAAGATTGTTGATAGTTGAGCGGTTCTATATCTAGAAGCTTGGCAAGACGGTTGTCTTGGCACACCACATCAATATGCATACTGCTCACCAAGGCACTTGCTAGTGGGTAAGAGGTCGAGGTCACAAAATACAACCAATAAGAAGATAACTTAGCTGTCATTACTGGCACAATTCCTATCCAGCGCTTAAGTTGTCTCTCTTGAGCGTAACCAAGTAACATCTCTTTGTAATTCAAAACATCCTGTCCTCCTATATCAAAATGCTGAGCATAGGTTTTGGAGTTCAACAAACTTGCAATCAAAAATTGAATCACGTCACTAATGCTAATTGGTTGGCATTTAGTTAGTAACCAACGTGGAGCTATCATTACGGGCAGTTTTTCTACTAAATCCCTAATAATTTCAAATGAAGCACTCCCAGAGCCAATAATAATACCAGCACGAAGTGTTGTGAGAGCATAACTGCCCTGACCTAAGATTTTCTCAACGGCTTTACGTGAGGCAAGATGCTTAGACAATTTTTCTTCATTGATGATGCCACTTAGATAAATGACTTGCTCAATATGATTCTGTGCAACGGCTAGATTAAAATTCTGCGCGACTATTTTTTCTTTTTCTGGGTAGTCCTTGGCTGTGGACATCGAGTGCATCAGGTAATAAGCAGCATCTATATCATCAGGAATAACAGACAAGCTCTGCTCATCTAAAAAATCAACTTCTATAATAGACACATGTTTTGCCATACCTGCCGACAAACTAAAGCGCTGTTTATCTCTCACACAGCAAACCACATGATAACCTAAAGCTACCAGCTCTGGTAACAAGCGCTTACCTACGTAACCATTAGCACCTGTTAATAGAATTTTTTTCATTATACGGGTTAGTTGCTTTCCTTAGTTGCTTTTATTTTAGGTTTACAGTTTTGCAATAGTACAATTAGCGCAGCTCCTATAATGAATAGCGTTATCGCCAACCAATGTTGTGGATTCATTAAGTCTAAAGGCAGGTACTCATAGCTCACCACCTTGCCATCGAGCATTTCTTTGGCCTGTTTAAAGGGCCAGAGTAATAACATGGATCCTAGCACAAATCCTGACACATTAGCAATCAGTGCACGTTCATAATGCTTGAGTAACCACGCAAGAAATTTCACCATGCCAATCAACCCCACAAAGCAGCCAAGAAATAGCCAACCCAAAACAGCAAATGCCTCCTGATAAGCGCCTTGGCTTAAGTTGTTAATTGCCTCTAACATCAAGGTGTAATTACCTAAAAGCAACAGCAGATATGAACCTGAGAGACCAGGAATCACCATGCTTATCATTGCCACAACCCCACATAACACTAAGTACAAAGGTGAGCTATTTTCACTAAGCACAGGCATAAAAAACAAACTAAGGGACACAACTAAACCAATGATTAACCACAAGACATCAATGCGGCGCAAAGGAAACAGTGATTTCAACAAATACCAAGCTGCGGCAATAATCATACCTAAAAAAAGTGCCAAGGTTAAAGACTCATACAGCTCAAATGCCCAATTTAAAAGGCGAGCAAATACTAATAAACCTAAAAAAACACCGATAAAAATAGCGAGCAAGAAACCGCCCTGTATCTTCTGCCACCATAATTTAAATTGGCCTTTAAAAAGTAGGTTCCAACTAGACTTGGCAAACACACTGTGCAAGGCCTCAATGAGTCTGCGATAAATACCTAATAGTAGAGCAACAGTCCCTCCTGAAACCCCAGGAACCACGTTACACCCACCAACGACCATACCTTTGATGATGAGTGCTATTATTTGCTTAATCATGATGCCTTACAGAGTATTTAAATGATACGTTCTATTAACCAAACAATACCCATAATAGCAATAGCATAACAAGCATAGCTATAGATTTTGGCTTTAACTTTACTCTTCAAAAGTAAAAGGCTAACTAACCCCAAGCCTACAATAATCACTATCTGGGCGCTTTCAATCCCTAGATTAAAACCAATCAAGGCAAGCCACACTTGTTGCTCTTGACTGAAATAAGCTTGCAAAATCTCGGCAAAAGCAAAGCCATGCACCAGCCCAAAAAAACAAATAATCCATGGTCTCCAGTTAGCGAGCCGAGTTAATTTGCGTGATTGAACCAAATACGCTTCCAACCCAATATAAATAATACTCAAGGCTATCGCTAACTCAATCCAACTAGGTATGGATAAAACCACTCCAAACACCATCAGCACCAAAACAACTGAATGAGTCAGCGTAAACAGCAAGCTCTGCGTCAATAGCTCTCTTTTAGAACGCGCCAAAAAGAACAAGCCAGCTATAAATAGCAAATGATCCCAACCCTTAGGAAGGATATGGGTGAAGCCTAAATTAAACCAGCTAAGTATAGCTTTGTAAAAGCTGTTTTGGTTATTTTGACTTTTATCTATAGTTGCTATATCACCCAAAGACTGCCACGCATAACTCTGTTCATGCGCTAGCTGTTGATAACTCACCCCTTCTTGTTGTCCTACTTCTATTCGCAGCACTAAATCTTGTTCAGAATGCCTCCATATTAAGGCTAATTTTTCATTGGTATTAAATGAGTCCGACAGATCCCAAACCACCCTTACGATTGTATAGGCGTAACCATTGCGTTGTTTAGGGAAATTAGGTGGCGCTACCTCAAAATCAGGAAAGGTTACACTATAATTTAAGCTAGAATTTTGAAACAGTAATTCAGGTGATTGCAGTTTTACATGTTCAGACACATAGTTGATGGCTCCTTTTTTAATACGCTCATAGGTCTCTTGTGTCTCAAATAGCAGCCACTCTCTAGTTGGTGCAGGTATTTCATCTCCCTGCCATTCTTCTAAGGACAGAGATACATCATAATAAATGTCTAAGGTAACTTTCTTCGATGAAGCAGTATCTTTATGCTGAGTCAACTCAGCATAAAGAGTGTTGACTTGGTGCGCCTGTATAGAAACACCATAAAAAAATAAGCTGAAAATAACAAATAAATGAGCAATTAAAGTCTTCACTAGCAGTAACATTAACTAAAAATGAACTGATGAAAATAAAAAATCACATTACATGACAAAAAACTATACAACATCACTTGAAGTCGTTAAAAAGTAGTGAGTATTATGATGTCATCACAGTTTAAATCTAGTCGCACCTATATTCTTTGTGGTCTGATATTATTGTGCTTTTCCCTTCTAATTAATAGACTGTATCAGTTTCAAATCAGTCAAAAAATCTCGTTCCAACAAAAACTCCCCAACACTTACGAAATCAGTGTTCAAGAGCCTAGTAAAAGAGGTTTAATCTTGGATAGAAATGGCATCGTCCTCGCTGATAATATACCTAATTACTGTTTAGACCTCAATATCAATGCCTTTAAGCAAAGTTTTCCAGAAGTCAAAAACAACGAATTAGCTACACAACTCAGAGAAAAATTAGCACCACTCCTCAACGAGCTCAACCTCAACCTATCCGTTAATAATCGTAGTTTAATTTTTCATCAACAAAACTACCATGATTTAATCCCTTTTACTTTATTTGATCACCTTAGCGAAGAGCAGTACCTCGATCTACTAGAATTACTCGCACCTTATAAGACCTTTTTGGAGCTAAAAACCAAATACCAGCGCTACTACCCTTATAAAAGCTTAGCCTCACATATTATTGGCTACACTAAAGCTTGGGATAGAGGTTTGGAGCTCGGCGCCAGCAAAAATCAGGTTTACGACATAGAGCAGGGCAACGAGTTTGGGGTCAACGGTATTGAACAAACCCAAGACACGTTACTCCAAGGAAAATATGGCAAGAAAGTCGTCGTAGCCAATGACAAAAGACAAATTTTAAACCTCATTGACAATAGACCTAGCCAACCTGGTCAGAACATCACATTGACCATTGATGCTCCCCTACAACGTGCAGCACAAGAATCCTTACGCAAGGTCGGTCGTGGAGCCATCATTATCATGGAGGTCAAAACAGGAGAAATCTGGGCCATGGCCTCAGCGCCTGATTATGATCCCAACGATTTCATTGGAGGTATCTCTACACAACGTTATAACTACTATAGCGAGAATTTAGGCTCTCCGTTTACCAATAGAGCCATTAGCGCTTTTGCTCCCGGTTCGATATTTAAATTACCGACAGCTATCTGCTTGGCTAACAAAGGTCTTGCCGACAAAAAATTCACTTGCAAAGGTCAAATCACTTACGGCAACCACCCTATTGGTTGTTGGATTTACAATTTAAACGGAGGATCTCATGGCAGTTTATCGTTAGACGAAGCGTTGGCTTGCTCTTGTAATAATTACTTTAATTTAGCTTCTGATTTTATTGGTTCTAAACAACTCAGTGACAGTTACACCCAACTACATATGGGCAAGGTGTTAGGTGTAGAAATCCCTAACGAGCAAGCAGGACTTATCACAGGCAATGCTTATTGGCTCAGGCATTACAGTCATAACTCCAAATTAAGTCCTGTGCATGGAGCTTTTCTTTCTATTGGTCAGGGTGATAGTCTTGCTACACCTCTACAGTTATGTTTTTTAACAGCGACGATTGCCAATTCTGGCAAAGGTTTCGCCCCACACCTCATTAAAAATAACCAAGACAAAAAAACCATTTTAGATTTACGCAAGCAAGGTATAACAGATTTTGGCTTAGCAACCATTCAAAATGGTATGTGGGCAGCCGTAAATGGCAGCTCAGGAACCGCTAAAAGAGCTAAACAAGAAGGCCTAGAAATAGCCGCCAAAACAGGTACCGCACAAACCTCTCATTACAATAAACCCGCCAACAATGCTTGGACTGTAGCCTATGCTCCTTATCAAAACCCTGAATTTGCTATTGTAGTTCTTGTTCCTTCGGGCACTTCAGGAGGTAAGGTAGCTGCACCAATAGCAGGTGAATTACTCCAACTTGCTCATAAAAGAAGCCAAGGAAATAACTTGCCTCTAACCCCCATTCTACCCTATGAAGGACACATCAATATTGTGGAGAATATTGATGAAGAATCTTTATCAGAATAATTAACGATGTTTTTAACAGTTATTAAACCTCTATTGAGCTTTAACATGCCTGTTTTAAACCTTTCCTCCAAACTTTACTTATTTACAATTTTTACTATCAATTTTCAATTCAATGAATCTCGCCAAAACTTTGGGGCTAGTTAAGCCCAACCCGAAAAAAGGAAACTGCATCATACTCAACTACGAAAAACTAGAGCGCCGTATGGCTCTACTAGAAAATGGTGTCGTTAATGAATATAGCGTAGAACGCGAAGGAGACGTCAACATCGTAGGTGGCATCTTCAAAGGAACCGTCAAGAATATCGAACAAGGTCTCAAGGCCATGTTTGTTGACATCGGCCTTGATAAAAATGCTTTCTTGCACTTTTGGGATGCCCTCCCTGCTGCCTTAGATGGCTCAATGGAAGAAGTCTCTCGCTCATCTAAAAAACAGAAAAAGCCTAAGTTGCGCGCGCAAGATATTCCCAAAATTTACCCTAAAGGTTCAGAAATCATCATCCAAGTCTCCAAAGGAGGCATTGGTAACAAAGGACCTCGTGTCACTACTAATATCTCATTAGCTGGACGTTACCTAGTACTCACGCCTTATTCAGAGCAATTTGGTATTTCGAAAAAGATCGAATCACCTGCTGAACGCAAACGTCTACGCAAAATCATTCAAAAGCTCGACCTTCCAGAAGGCATGGGCCTTATTTTCCGTACTGGAGCTCAGCGCCAAAATGCCAAACATTTCATCCGCGACCTAGCGATGCTTCTCGAGCAATGGAATCAAGTTGAAGATTTCAAAAAATCCAAAAAATCTCCTGCCTGCCTCTACAGTGAACCCAATATGTTAGAGCGTTCAGCCCAACGCTTACTTACTGATGATATTAACTCTATTTTCTGTGATGATGAAGCCACAGTTGACGAGCTCAAAAACATTGTAGGCAAAATCTCTCGCCGCGCTAAATCAAAAGTTCACTACCACCCAACCAAAGACAATATCTTTGAGGAAATTGGTATTCATAAGCAAATCGAAGGCGTGTTCTCTCGTCAAGTATGGCTACCTTGTGGTGGCTATATCGTCATTGATGAAACAGAGGCTCTGATTTCTATTGATATTAATACTGGACGAAACAAAGGTGACAAAAACAACAACGAAAAAACCATCCTCCAAACCAACCTCGAGTCTGCTACAGAAATTGCGCACCAACTCAAATTGAGAAATATTGGTGGTTTGGTCGTGATTGACTTTATCGATATGCGTAGTCGTAGAGATCAAATGGCGGTTTATAAAGCCATCAAAGATGAGCTTAAAAAAGATAGAGCCAAAACTCAAGTGCTCCAAATCTCTCGTCTAGGCCTCATGGAAATGACCCGCCAGAGACTCAACGAAAGCTTACAAGATACTCTCTATGATCCATGTCCTTACTGTCACGGCAAAGGCAAGGTCAAGAACCTCATGAGCATGAGCGTTGAAATCCAACGTGATATTCATACCCTCATTAACCGCAACGAAGGTCAATGGGGCGACGTGATTATTGTGATCAACTCAGAGATTCTCAATCGCTTCAAAAACGAAGACTCTGCTCTACTTAGTGAACTTGAGCGCCAGCATACGGGTAGACTTATCTTTCGTAGCGCCCCTCACTTACAACGTGAGCAGTACTCTATCTTGGATGCTAAAACAGAAAAACCTATTGATGTTCATAAACATGTGAGCAAAAGATAGATGAAATAGTTCTATTTACATCCGAGCATTTAATTAGCTCATTTATTCTGCTTGCTTATGCCTGATTTTTTTCATTCTGATCACATCAGCTTAAAAATCTGTGGTATCACGCAGGAAGATATAGCTCAACAACTCATTGAATTAGGTGTCGATGCCTTAGGCTTTAATTTCTGGCCTCAATCTAAACGTTATCTAGAGCCTAAAGCAGCACAAGCATGGGTGCCTCAACTCAAGGGCTCGGTGATTCGCATCGGACTGTTTGTCAATCAACCCTTAGAGCATATCAAAGCCCTCTATAAGCAAGGTCTCTTTGATTACGCTCAGCTTCATGGGGAAGAAACAGTGGCATTTACCCAAGAGCTTATCTCGCTTGGTATGCCTTGCATCAAAGCCTTACGTATCAAAGATGAGCAAGATATCCATCTCATTGATGAATTTAGTAACACAGACATCAGCGCTCTATTGCTCGATGCTTACCACCCACAAGAGCAAGGCGGTAGTGGGCAGAGTTTTGACTGGAGCATCATGTCGCACCCAAACATCACTCAAACTACCATTCCTATTATCTTAGCAGGAGGTATTAACACCTCTAATATCTCTGTGGCTGCTCAAGTTCCAGGTATTGTCGCTCTCGACCTCGCCTCTGGTGCAGAAAGCACTCCTGGCATTCAAGATATCGATAAAGTTCAGCTGCTCATCTCCTCCCTGAATTCTTAAATAGCTAACCTAAACTAAGAGTTAAGACCTTGCTTTTATATTGATAATCTAATCTATTTATTTTAGCCTCCTTTGAGGGGATGTTGTTTCAACTCACACTATCTTCATTCTCTTCATAGTAAGTTACTTCCACCAATGATGTCGCCTTTCCAATCTTTACCTAGTATATCTGGCTACGAACTTATCGCTCCATTGGGTGATACTTTTCACGCCACAGTGTATAAGGCTATCAATGATAAAGGCGAGGAGTGCGCGCTCAAAGTGTTTAAAAAGCACGATTTTAATAAGCGCTTAATCACACAAATCATCACCCACTTTGAAGAAGAGGACAACACCCACCCCACGATTCTAGTACCTATTCATAGACTACAAATCAACCAGTCGCCTATCTACTTAGAATCACCTCTATTGCTCAATGCCAAAGATGAGCCAGCTTGCATCAAGCACCTAGATTTAATTGACCCGCAATTTAGAGCCAACAAAGGCTATTATATCATCTCTCTACTGGCCAACCATTTATCTTCACTCCATCTACAAGAGGCCTTTCATGGTAATTTAAAACCATCCAACCTATTTATGGTGAATGAGGATGAACTGCTCCTTAACGATTACGGTTTAGTTTGTAACCTAAGAGGTAGCTATCAAATACCGCATAAAGATTGGCTATATCTCGCGCCTGAGCAGCTGACTAATCTATCACTCAACTCTATTGAGCGCCTTGATAAGGTTGATATTTATAGTTTTGGTATCATTGCTTACCAACTCATGACAGGTCAGTTACCTTGGGGGCTCACCTATGAAATGCTACAGGATTTCAAATCACCCGAAGGCTTACAAAATTACCTAGCTAAAACCAAAAAACTTGAATGGCCAGAAGACCCTCATTTAAGTGTGTTCGAAGAAAAACGCCGTCACCTCGTTGAAAAATGCTTGGAGTTTGATTTCCACGTCAGACCTAAGGATATGAGTTATGTTTCATTAGAATGGAACCAAATCACCATCAATGAACAACATAGTAATATCAAGCATACTTGGAAAAAGCGTCTGATAAAAAACTGGATACTAGTGACATTTTTAGTGGCTGCGAGTATCAGCTTAAGTTGGTATGCCTATAAATTTCATACCGAATGGCAAATGGAAAAACAGCGCTCAGAAGCTGTGCACAAAATGCTACAAGAATACACCATTGACTCTGAAAGCACGCAAAAAGAGAAAATGGCCATCCTCTACAATTCGACCACTCTAAAAGAGAAGTTAGAACAAGATAAGCAAAACATCAAAGACGCTTACTCTAAGCAACTCAAGCTCAGTTGGGAGTTATCCGATCAGCTCTTTTACTGGTTGCTCAACCATAATTCAGAGCAATTACCCACGTTGGAAGCCAATACCGAGCGTATTGCTACTCTCAAAGAGCACATAGACAAGCTCAACCAAACTGTCGAGACGACTCACTACCAAGATCAACTAGCTCCTTTTGGTATCAAACTACCACTTATCCAAGCCGAAATGGCTCTCGCAGAAAACAACAGCACAGAGGCCTACGAGCACCTTAAAAAAATACCAAAAATCAACGCCTACCAAGACGACAAAAATTTATTTGAACGTAATCTGCGCGCTCACTACCTACTAGCTTCATTATGGCTAGAAGAAGACAAGAGCTTGGAAGCCACTCGTATCTTTGAGGCCATTATCACTACTTTACTCAACTACACTAATACAAATAACAGCCATTTTATCCAAGTTCAGCGTATCTTAGCTCTCTCTCATCTAGCCTTAGGAGAGTATCACCTCAATTCAACAGATATCAGCAAAGCCGCGAATCACCTACAATCAGGTATCGCTTTACTTCAAAATTATAGCATCTCTGACAACCCTTACTTTATCATCCAACGTCAATGGGCAGAAAGTAGTAATGATATTTTCTATCTGAGTCATTACTTCCCTATTTATAAAAATAGCCTCCCTCTCAAGCAAGATACTATTAAAGTCTTACAGCAGCTCCAAGAGAAGCAGCCTAATGTACCACTATTTAAAATCACCGAAGGTCAAATCATCGCAGAGCAAGCTTACGAAGCCTTCTTTGATGCTAATTACACACAATCTATAGCCCTATTTGATGAATCCCTTAAAACTCTCAAAAATCAAATCATCGACGACCCAAGCTTACAACAGCTCCAACAACTCACGATTGCTGACACTCTAAGCAAAGAAGCGCTGTTACATATCAAAAAATACCGCAACAAAGAGGCTCTATCCTGCCTCAATGAAGCTATCAAAATTGCATCAGCCATTCCCGAAGTCTCTAACTACACTTTTAGAAAAACATTAACCCTGAGTCAGGCTCACGCTCGCTTGAGTATCTATCATGGTCATACACTCAACACCACTGCTGAACTTGATGAACTAGAGCAAGCCATCAATACTCTCAAGAGCATCAAATCAGACAACCTCAAAAAGCATCAGAAAAACTTTATCCAGCAACAACAGGCTATCTACTACTATGATTTAGCCTACCTCGCTAAAAAGAAAAATAGAATCACCCAAGGCAAGCTCTACCTCGCCGAATCCAAAAAGCTCTGGAAATCCCTCATAAAGGAAAACCCTCAAGAAAAAATCTACCAAGAAGGTCTAGCCAACGTAGAGAGCTTCTCTATCTAGGGCTCTAACTCAACTAATTGATTTGGTCTAATTTCTCTATGAACAAAAAATACCTCCCCCTTTGGCTTATCTGGTTCGCACTATTACAAGGCTCAGTTATTATTGTATTTTTACTTAGTGGAGGTATTCCTAACTTGAATTTCAGTTTAACTGCATCTACAGACCTTTTGAGCTTTATTGCATTTATACCGATTATCATCAGCCTCATAGCCCGCATCGCCATACTTCCCAAAATTGATATTAGCAACGCTCAAGCTTTATTGGTAACTACTATCATAGGTTGTTCGCTTGCTGAAGGAGCCGTGATTATGACCCTCTTATTAAATAAACAATTAGAGCTCATCAGCTCACTCGCCCTCATCAGCGCCTTCATCGCCCTACTCAGCTACATCCCACTCTACCTCAACAAAAGCCCTAAAACGCCCCAAAACAAAAGTTTTTATCAACAGGGGTAAGAGCCAAAAGCATTGAGATTGCTTATTCCAAGCTTTATTTTTCTAGTAGTGATTCTAAAAACTAACGATTTTGATAGTTTTCTCACTCTCAAATACCTCGTACACTAATCTATGCTGAATATTTAAGCGTCTTGAGATATAGCCCTTTTTGTCTCCTATTAAATATTTAAAGGGTGGAGGGTCTTGTAAGGGGTCTTGCTCTAAGATGGCTAATAACTGATTAGCCTTGGGCCTTAGTGTTGATTTATCTATTTTCTTTAAATCTTTTACAGCTTGAGCAGTTAAAAGAATAGTCCAACTCATCGAACGATATCTTTTAAGTTGATGCAGTCTTCAAGGGGGGTTTCTTTGCCTTTTTTCAGCTTTTGATTCATTCCTTTAAATTGTGATAAAAATAGAGTTTCGTTAATAGACTCCCAATCTTCTTCACTAATTAAGACAGAGTTACCTCTCTTACTTGTGATGGTAACTGGCTCTGTATCTGTATTGCCAACAAGCTGAAACAGTTTAGCTCTCGCATTAGTTGCTGATATAGTTTCCATACCCTTATAATGTACCACTAATACGTACATGTAAAGATTTTAATGACTCTCACTTGTTATGGGTTGATGAATCTTTTCACATAACAGCTACAACTCAAAAGCCTCGTATCTACCGCAATATCAACTCTTACAGGGCGGGTTAGGTGTTATTGTGAAAAACGCACGCAAAGGCGCAAAAAAATACAAAAACCACTACTTAAATTCAACAACCTACTCCATTTCACAACCAAAAGCATTGAGATTGCTGGAGGTACGAGGCTTTTCAGGGTTGGCTGTAGAAACCTACTGCCATGCCCGCAAAAAACGACGTAGATTCAGTGATATAAATGCTTTAACCCCCAAAGGTTATAGTCTTGCTAAAATGGTTATTAGGTCTTATGGGTATTAATTATGTTTGTTGATCATGTAAGACTTTGGATTAAAGCTGGTGACGGTGGCGATGGCTGCGCTAGTTTTCGTCGTGAAAAATTCGTCCCCTTAGGTGGCCCTGATGGTGGTGACGGTGGTGATGGCGGTAATGTTATCCTCGAGGTCAGTCATGATATGGATCACCTGACCAACTTTCACTTTGACCCTAAGTTGATTGCGCGTAATGGCGTGCCTGGTTCTGGACGTAAACGTACTGGAGCCAAAGGCAAGGACAGAATAGCCAAGGTGCCTCCTGGTACGCTGATTTATAAGGCGGTTGGAGCTGAGACTATGCAAGAGGCTATCGAGATGGAGCGTAGTGAAGAAGGCGTCAATTTAGAGTTAGTGGCAGACCTCACTCAAGATGGAGAAAGTTTTGTCCTAGCTAAAGGCGGCAAGGCTGGTATTGGCAATTGGCATTTTCGTAGCTCAACTAATCAGACACCACAAGAGTTCACTCTAGGTACTGAGGGTGAGTATGGCGTGTATTATTTTGAATTGCGTCAAATTGCGGATGTAGGGCTAGTTGGATTTCCTAATGCTGGAAAATCGACACTGATTAGTAAATTATCAGCGGCTAAGCCTAAGATTGCTGCCTACCCGTTCACCACGCTCAATCCTGTGATTGGGATTACCAATTTCGAGGGTTTCCCTCGTATCACGATTGCTGATATTCCAGGTATTATTGAGGATGCTCACCAAAACCGTGGTTTAGGTCATGAATTCTTGCGTCATGTGACTCGTTGTAAGACCCTTCTATTTGTCATTGATATGGCTGGCTGGGACGGACGTGACCCTATTGAGGACTTGGCTGTATTGCGTAAGGAGATTAAAGAATATGACCCTGAGCTGGCTAAATTTAAATGGTTTGTAGCCGCCAATAAGATGGATGTGGATGACGCTGATGAGAAGCTAGGTTATTTCAAAGCGCGTTACCCTAAAATCCCTATTATTGCGATTTCAGCTAAGGAAGAGCAAGGGCTCAAGGAAATCATGCAGACCATTCATGAGTTTATTCAGCAAGCCGAACTTGAGGAAGCTGCTAAAAAAGAGGCGCTCAATGTGCAAACTGAGAATGAAGCCAATCAAAAAGCTCAAGACATTGAAGATTATTAAAACTTATTAAAACCTCTTTAAGATGATTGAATCTTACCTAGACCACTCCCCTATTATTGCCCCTTGCGCCTTTGTCGCCAATAGTGCTGATGTGATTGGGCTTGTCACTATGGGCAAGGAGTCGAGCATCTGGTATGGAGCTGTCGCACGTGGTGATATCAATGAAATCACGATTGGAGATTATAGTAATATACAAGACAATGCTGTACTGCACCTTGCTGATGACTATGGCTGTCACATTGGCAATTGGGTGACAGTTGGGCATAGTGCTATTGTGCACGCTGCTACTATCAAAGATGAGGTGCTTATAGGTATGGGTGCCATTATCCTCGATGGAGCCATTATCGGTGAGCGTAGTATTATTGGTGCTGGAGCTCTGGTTACTGGAGGTAGCATCATTCCACCCGGCTCACTCGTACTAGGAAGCCCAGCTAAAGTCGTCAAAACTCTCAGTGAAGAAGAGCAAGCATCTATTAAGCCTTGGGCCGAAAAATACGTCAAACAGAGCCGTATTTATATGGAGCGCAAAAATCCTTAAGTAAGAGACTTGCCTTTGCTAGTAAATTTTAGTTAGATTCGGACATGATTTTAAGTGATCAAGGTATTTTAACAGGCATGGAAACAGGCGAGATTGTCATCGAGCCTTTTAAGAGAGATTGTTTAGGGAGTAATAGTTACGATGTGCATCTAAGTAAGTACCTCGCTACTTATAAAGACGCTATTCTCGATGCCAAAAAACATAATCAAATTGAGCATTTTGAGATTGGCCCAGAGGGTTACATCCTCGAGCCAGGCATCACTTACCTCGGTTCAACCCAAGAATACACAGAGAGTCATGCTCATGTGCCTTTTCTAGAAGGTAAATCTAGTGTAGGTAGACTAGGAATCGATATTCATGCGACCGCAGGTAAAGGTGATGTTGGATTTTGCAACTATTGGACACTAGAGATTTCTGTCCAGCAACGTGTGCGTGTGTACGAAGGCATGCCTATTGGGCAGTTGATTTATTTTGCTGTTTCTAGCGATTGCATCACCTCTTACGATAAAAAAGCCAGTGCGAAATACAACCAAAAGACCCCATTACCTATGGAGTCTATGATGTGGAAAAATAACTTTTAATAAGTTAAGAACTCATGTCCTTGTTTAAAAAAATCCTTACTAAAATTGACCCTAAAAAAGGCGTTGATTGGGATGAGGTCGAGGCATTACTCATTCAATCCGATTTAGGACCTAAACTCGCTATTCAACTCATTGATGAGTTGCAAAACTTAGGCAAGGAACTCCTCGCTGATGATATTGAACAAGTCATCAGGAAATACCTGAGCCAAAAGATTAACCCTAGTTTCTCTCTAGATACCCTGCTCCAAGCAACTGAAGACTCTCAGTTACCTATTGTGATTTTGGTGGTAGGTGTGAATGGCACAGGCAAAACAACCTCAAGCGCTAAGCTAGCCAACCTACTCAAGCAACAAGGCAAGACTGTAGCTATGGCTGCTGCCGATACATTTCGCGCTGGAGCGACTCAGCAGCTGATAGCTTGGGGTGAGCGTTTAGATTTACCTGTGTTTACAGGTGAACTGAACAGTGACCCTTCTGCAGTGTGTTACCAAGCTCACCAACAAGCGATAACTCGTGATATAGATTTTCTTATTTGTGATACAGCTGGACGTCTTCACACACAACATAACCTCATGGAGGAGCTTAAGAAAATTAAGCGTATTTTAGGCAAACAAGATGAGAGTTCTCCTCATTTTTGCTACATGGTGGCAGATGCTGGATCAGGTAATAATGCGGTAAATCAAGCTCAATCATTTAGTCAAGCCGTGGATATTGATGGAATCATTTTGTCAAAAGCTGATGGCTCAGGCAAAGGCGGTGTCGCTATTAATGTCTACCAGCAGTTTGATATACCTACCTGCTTTCTTGGGACAGGCGAAGAACCAGATGCCTTTATGTGTTTTGACCAAGAGTTCTACCTCAATGGTTTAGTTTAACTTAGCAATCACAGGTCTCGGTATTTAGGTACTGCTGAGTTTGAGCTGTAGCTGAGCAACCAAACATGTGCTGAGTGCTACCTGACTCAATAACTTCTCCGTTACAGAGAAAGACGACATGATCTGCTATACGCTTGGCTTGCGCTATATTGTGCGTGACAAATACAACTGTACCTTGCTTTTTGAAATCTAATACAAAGTTTTCAAGAGCTGAAGTTGAATAAGGGTCTAGAGCAGAGGTCGGCTCATCCAGTAAGAGTACTTGTGGATCAACGGCTAGGGTGCGAGCAAGGCATAGGCGCTGTTGCTGCCCGATAGACAGCTCTAATGCCGATTGATCGAGTCTATCACTAACCTCATCGTAGAGCGCTACCTGCTTGAGTTTAGCTACCACTAGCTGCTCTGCTTGAGTGGCTGTCATTCTTTGGTGATGTTTCACTCCAAAAAGGATATTTTTGCTAATACTAAAAGGAAAGACGCAAGGTTTCTGAAAGACCATACCTATATGTTTGCGTAGTTGTTCTAGCGAGTATTCTTTGGAAAAAATAGAACTTGTGCCCAACGTTATATCGCCACTATAGCTGTAGTTTTTATCGCTATCAATGCGGTTTAAACTGCGCAACAAACTAGATTTTCCACCACCAGAAGGCCCTACTATGCAGGTAATCTCTCCCTGTTTAAAACTTAAATTAATATTTTTTAAAATAGTCTGGTTGGCTATTTCTAAAGATAATTGCTGAGTATTAATGTTCATATAGGGGAAGTTTTGATGAAATTTATTGCACTTGCAGCTGTTTGCGGCGCATCGCAAAACCGATAGCAGCCAAGATGAAAACTAGGCTAATAAGTATCAAGCTTGCACCCCAACCATTAGCTACAGCCAAGGGGTGATTGGCTTGCTGTGCAAGAATAAGAATATGTGTGGCGAGAGTGGCTACAGGCTCATTCCATGAACTTGGTATGCCAGCTCCTGCAAATATCGTAGCTACCCACATAATAGGCGCTGTTTCGCCTAATATGCGTGCTAACCCTAAAAAACTACCACTAACGGCACCTGCAAAGCTGCGTTTTAATAAAAAGCTTCTGATAAATTGCCCCTTGGTTAGCCCCAAAGCTAAGCAAGACTCTCTAATTTCAGGAGAGAGTCGTTGTAAGTAAAAGTAGCTAGAAAAAGTTAATATGGGTAGCATCATAATAGCCAAGATGAGTGACCCTAGCCACCAAGAAATATAAGCACCACAGATGTTAATAAAAAATAATAGGGCAAATACACCAAATACGATAGACGGTATACCGTTAAGGATGTGTAGTAGCATATCACTTCTGTGCTGCCATTTTTCATCTTTTAGATATTCACTTTTGTAAAGTGCAGCAGCTATAGCGATAGGAAAACTTAGCAAAAAGGCAACACTCACCATGAGCAGGCTTCCTATAATTTGATAGAGCACACCCCCTTCTTTGCCAAAATTAGTGGCAGGCTGAGTGATAAAACTCACATTGATTGCGCCTATCCCTTTGACCACCAAAATTGTGATGACGCCTAAGACTAAAACTAGACTTATGGCTAAAGCCAGCCAGCACAAAAAGCAGATGATGTAGTGGTAAACCTTGTTCATTTTATATCTCTTCCATTACGTAAGATAAAACCAAATAAAATAGTGGGAATAAGTAATATCAGAGCCATAGCAATCATGACACTGAACTCTATTGAATAAAAAGAGTAATTACCCAAATCCCTACCTAATTTGCTAGTCACAGTTTGTCCTGCAGATAAAGGCAACCAAAAATTAGGAAATTGATCCACACAGCCTATGACTAACATAACCGCCATTGTTTCACCTAAGGCCTTACTCATAGCTAGTAAGACAATATTAAAACCATGACTTTTAGAGATAGGTATCAGTAATGAGGTGATTGTTTGTGATTTATTAAGCCCTAAGCTGCTGGCATTATCTCTATATTCATTGGGAATTTGGGAAAACACATCTTCTAATAAACTGATCATCATGGGTAAAATCATCAGAGCTAATAATAAACCACCGGCAAATAGTGTGCGCCCAGTACTAATATCAAAAACTTGCTCTAACCATGGACATAAAATAACAACACCCAGCAACCCATAAATAATAGATGGAATTCCTGCTAGGATTTCAAGCAGTGATTTAATAACTAGCCTACATGATTTAGGAATAAATTCACTCAAGGCTAAAGCACTGAACAACGCTAGTGGTACTGCTATTGATAGCGCCAGTAAGACAACGACTAAAGAACCATACAGCATAGCTAGTATGCCATATTCCTGCCCCGCAGGAAACCAAGTCGTAGAGAACAATCCCCAACCTACTTCAAAAAACGCACGCTTACTTTGTATAAGTAAAACTAAAAAGATAATGATAGGCATTGAAGCTACTACAAAAAAGCTCAGACCTAATACATATTTGAGTCCTAATTCTTTGCGACAACTAGGCATTGACAGGGATGTATTGAAGTTCACTTACTATCGATTGACCTGCTGTGCTTAGCAAGTATTCAAGAAAATCTGCTACCTCAGGCCTGACTGGTTTATTATGGTCTATAAGCAATCCCAATGAACGAATAATAGGAAAGTCGCCTTGTTTAATCGTCTCTAAATTAGCATGAGTCACTTTGCCCTGCTCATCCTTTATTGCTAGAGCTTTGACTTCTTGGTTTAACCAAGCAAACGAGAGCATGCCGATGGCTTGGTCACTTTGGGCTATAGCAGTTTGGACCTCATTATTATGTCCTAAAACTAAACCTGCTCCTTGTGCCCTAGCATCTTTGTCACCTAAAATAGCCTGCATAAAAACCTGTCTAGTCCCTCTAGAAGCTTCTTTATCTATCACTAATATCTCACTATTATTGATACCTAGCTCCTCCCAATTTTTTATATAACCTTGATAAATTTGACCAATCGTAGTCAGGCTTATTTCGGTTAGACCTTGCTCATAAATTTCATTTGATACTACAGGCACTACCGCATCCTTACCTACGATAATAGTTTTGAAGTCGACTTGAGGAAAGGCGTTAATTTCTTCTTGGCTGATATCACGTGATATCATTCCTATATCAATTTTATTTAAAGCAATTTGATTCACTCCAATGCCTGAACCTCCTGTATTAATCTGAATACTAATATGAGGATGTAATTTCGTGTAAGCAGTTGCAGCTTTTTCTATAACTGGTAAAACAGTACTAGAACCAGCTATACGAATAACCTGCTTGGGTGATTTACAACTACTAAAAAATAGACAAATAAGTAATAATAAGAAGCGTGATAACAACATAAATATTGTAAAAATAAAAAATCGACTAGATCAGTTTATTTACAAGTTATTACCAGTAATGAACGTTCTGTCAAATTAGATTAGTTTTTTCTTTTATTTTATTTAAAAACCTTTAGATTTAAACAAATCTATTTTTTCTATATTTATGCTGTCTCCACAATGCTTTAAACGCGGCTTTTCGCTGATCGAAATTTTAGTTGTTTTAGCCATAGCAGCGCTCATTATGAGCCTTAGTGTAGGATCTTTAAAAAAGCTGAAGAATCAGAACTCATCTGTTGCCTCAGCTCAGCAAATTCGTAGTAATCTAAATTTAGCTCAATCTTATGCCACTTTAAAGCAAAATGAACATTGGGTCTATTTAGGTCCAGTGAGAGGTCAACGACAGGTTTTGGCTCTAGGTATGTGGGAAAAGGTTTATAAAAATGAGGCTATTATTTTTAAACGAGTCAAAAAGCCTAGCTTATTTAAAAAGGTGAGACTAGGTGATATTGCCACTAGCCAAATTATTCGCCCAGAGAGCGTTCAGTTACAAAATAGTGCTTGGTTTGTCTTTTTACCGAATGGAAGTTTACGTGTTTTAGAAGAAAATGCTGAATTTCTACCTAAAAAGCCTAGTCTTGATTATGACCAAGAAGAAATTGAAGAAGCCTTTTATAATAAAATAGAATTTCTTATTGAACCTGATAAACCTGTAGTAAAACTATTTGAACAAGCTGTTTTACAAAGCTCAGGTGTTACTGGCATTACCCAAATCTATCTTGGTAAAAAAGATCAAGAAATAACCACTCCTCAAGAAGAAGATGATGATGATGTTGAACAATAATCATTTAAAACCTGGCTTTTCACTCATAGAAGTCATGTTCGCTTTGACGATCATGATTATAGGTCTATCAAGCTTATTTTCATTACTGCCTAAAACTCTAGAGGGAGCGACGGGTAGTAGAACACAAGAGTTCGCCCTAGAAATACATGAATCTATTACTCAAGATATTATGTATTATTTAAAAACCTCTATGACGCAACGAGAAGAAGAAGGTATTGACGAAGCTGTGACTGAAAATCTAGAAAATAAGCAAAACTTGACTTTCATTTATAATATTCAAATGCCTAGTGCTGATAATTTTAATACTAATGAACCTGTCACTGTAGAGGTTTTTTTTGATTTAAAAGGCAACCAATTAAGTGAAGCTAGTAAACAATCTTATTACAAAAGCTCAGCTTCAATTATTGAAGAAGTTATAGATGTGAATTTAGATAAAAAAGTCCGTATTATTTCAATAGAAACTGTTTGGCCTTATATTGCAGCTACAGGAGCAAGTAGGTACCAGTTAAAATCAGTGAAAACTCTAAGTTTATAATTTATGAAAGTTGCTCAAAAAAAACAGGGGTTTACTTTAATAGAAATTGTCATTTCTATTACCATTATTTCAATCATGTTACTTATTGCCGTAGATGTGATTAGGTCTTCTAATAAAATCCTCAATAAAGGTGAAAAGTATTTAGAACTCACTGAAGAAATTTTATTAGTAAAAAAGCAATTTAATTTTGACTTTGAGTCATTACAACGCACCTCTTATCTACCTTTTGAAATTATTAAACAAGAAGGTAATGATATGTTTGTATTTGCTATCGCCAAAGAAGGCCTTTACAAAGAAGAACTTAGTCCTCGACCTCTCTCTGTAGTTGCTTACGCCATCAATGATGATGATACACAAAAAGCTCAAGGGTTTATGCGAGCTCAACGTGGTATTGCTTTTGGAGCTTCAAACTCTAATTCCAGCCCAAAAGGCTACCCGCTACCAGGCATTAACAATAATAAATGGGTTGACGATCACCCATTTGAATTTTATGAGTGGGAATTAGTATCACCTAGAGTATTACGTTTAGAAATATCCATATTACTTAATGATGGAAAAATTCTTAATAGTGAGGAACTTAAGCCAGAAGATTACCCTAAAATAGCTTTACTTATGTTTAGTTGTGTTGTGGTAGATAATAAATTACTTAAACTCAACCGCTCTACACTCATTGATGATTTAATTACTTATTTTCCTGACTCAGTAGATGATACTTTTCCTATTAAAAATTGGCAAGAAGCCAAACAGGAATTACCAGATGATATCAAATACCATATTAAGGTATTCAATAAAGCTCTTTTAATTTCTAAGGACGCTCAAACGGTCATGGATACCCTAGATTTATAAATAGCTATCCGTGATTTCTGTAGAGTGTCAATTAACTATTCATAAGCTTTTCAATGACATCTATATCTATAGGAATGTCTTGCATCAAATCTTCACAGCCTTGCAAAGTAATAAGCACGTTGGTTTCTAACCTTATACCTATTGATTCTTCTTCTATATAGATACCTGGCTCAACAGTAAGAATCATATTAGCCTGCAAAGGTTCACTCATATAATTGACATCATGCACATCCAATCCCAGGTGATGTGATACACCGTGCATAAAATATTTTTTTGTTTTAGTGAGCCTAACTGTTTCATTCATATACTCAGCACGACTCATTAGCTCTAATTCAACAAGTTTTTTAGCTGTATATTGCATATTTTGAGCTTGGTACTCTTCTAGTAATACTCCTGGCTTTAATAGTGATTTAGCGTAATTTTGAATATCAAGTACCGCTTGATAAACTTTTTTTTGGCGTGGTGTGAATGAACCTGAAACAGGCACAACTCTAGTCATGTCAGAATTCCAGTTAGCCCACTCGCAACCAATATCAAGCAAAAGTAAATCTCCTGATTTGCAAACTTGATGATTCGATACATAGTGTAAAGTACAGGCACTAAGCCCACTAGCAACGATAGGAGTGAATGCCCAGCGTCTCGTTCTATGATTTTGCATTTGATGCAATAAGTAAGACTCAATTTCCCATTCACCTATATTAGGCTTAATAATAGCTAAACTAGCTTTAAAGGCAGAGCCTGTAATCTGAATAGCTTTTTTGATAGCCTCTATCTCTTCAGGTTGTTTAACCATTCTTAATGGAATCAGTAGTGTAGATAAATCCAAAAAATCAGTGAACCCTTGTTTTTGGAGTGAGTTTTTGTAGCGTTGGTTACGTGTTTCAACTAACTTATCAGCTCTGGAATGTTCTTCGAAATCTACCCATACAGAATCTAATACAGAAGTATATTTAATTACCAAGGCTTCATATTCATCAAATGTAGTAACTTCATCCAAATCATCATCACAAGCTGATAATTGTTGCGCCTGATTAAGATTTAATTTACGTCCCTCCCAAAGAACTGTCGTAGGGTTTGATTTTTCGATAAGTAGAACACTTTTATTCTCACTTGGAGTTTTAATTAAGAAGAGAGCTGCTTTGGGGGCATCAATACCTGTTAAATAGTAAAAATTACTTTGTTGAATAAAACCAAGCTGACCATCAGCATTGCTTGGCATAATGTCATTAGCATGTAAAATGACTAGACTGTTATCTGGAAGTACTTCAAATAAACGCTGCCTATTCCTCCTAAATAATTCAGGGCTAACTGGATCATACCTTAAATAATTTTCCATCATCATGCAGCTCAATAGTCAGTATTAACTGTATGAGCTCTCTACTTTCTGCGCTACATCTCTGTAATTGTAATCTACCTCGTAAATTTGTTTAAAACTAGCAAGCGACTCTTGAGCTAACCCACTTTTTTCTTGAATCACGCCTAATCTATAAAGGACATCTTTCTTAGTGTCATCCATAGAAAGTAAGCCTTTGTTGGCAGCCTTCAGCTGCTCTGCAGCCATATCTAGCATGCCTTTAGCTTCAAAAATCAAACCTTTTAACAAGAGAGCTTTCATTTTGATATTAGGATTATTTTCGGCTCTTTGCAAGTGCGGCATAGCTTCATCAAAGTGATTAAGATTAAATAAAACTTGAGCCAATTTTAAGCGTAAAACTAAATCTGTAGGGTTTTTCTCAACGAGGCTTTGTAAATCAGCTAACTCAATTTGATTTTTCTCTATAATTAGAGCATCTAGCTGCTCTTGCAGAGCAGGCTTGTCCGCTTCTTGAGCTTGGTCTAGAGCTTCCTCATAAGCTTCTACCTGAGACTCTAAACGTTTTGAACGAGTTTCAATATAAAGTTTTTCTAATGAAGTGTCATTCTGACTTAGGTGAAAAGCCCAGTGATAAAAACTCTCAGCTTGAGCCCAATCCTCAAGTTGGCTATAAATATCAGCTAGATCTTTGCTCACTTGTAAGTTTTGATTATCTTGAGCGTAAACTTCTAAAAGACTTTCTACCCTAGCCTGCATTTGCTCTTGGGTCATTGCCAAACGGTTTGCAGCTTGATCTTTGAGATATTCTTCCTGATTTTTCATGCCTGATTTTGAGCTATTCTTAGACATATTACCTTGCTGCATAGTCGCTTTAGCTGATAAATCCTTAGCTAATTGAGCTGAAGTTACATCAGAAGGGTCTTGAGCAGAAATCTCGGAATAAACAGCACTAGCTTCTTGAAGGTTGCCTATAGATTGATAATAAGAAGCTAAATCTTTGAGGAGCTCTGTTTGTGATCCGTCAATTTGCCTTATTGTTTCTAACGCAAAAATAGCTGTCTCTAAAAACCCAACAGATATTGATGCCTCGTGTAGTTGTGTCGCCAACTCTGTACTTGAAGGGTGCTTTTCAAGCCCATCTTCAATAAGTTCAAATAGCTTATCAACGTCTTTCTTCAGTAAGCTTTGAAATTTCCCTTTGGATAAACCTCCTTTTTTAGAGTCACCCAAACCTAACATAAGCTCACAACGTCTTAACAGCTTTCTCGCTGGTAAAAAACCTTGGTGCTGCTGCAAAACAGCGCGACTTAACTTAATCGCAAACTCATAATTTTTAGAATGAGCAACATCTTGAGCTTTCTTCCAGAGGCTAGCCGAATCATTGCTAAGGTTTGATTCATCATGAAATTCTAGGTTTGTGTTCATATTAGGTTAATTATATTGATTTAAATAGTAAGCTACAGGGTCTCGTTTATAAAGGTTTGAAGATTGATTGGAAGCTTTTTTTTCATCACTATCTACAAAATTACTTTTTTCACTTTCTTGGCTTGTAAATTCAATCATGAGTTGAGCTTTTAAGTTTCTTTGAGCTAATTTCTGTTTAAATTCTAAATATAACTGTCTAAGCTGGTTCGTTAGTTCTTCCTTTGTTAAATTTGGCTCTAGCTCTGGTTGATCTTCCAACCTTTGAAGTTGTTCTTCACTTAAATTTAATTGAGCTAATTGATTTTTTTTAGTTTGATCACTCTTGATATCAGAAGGGCTCTTCATCCATTTTTGTTCTAACAAGTTTTGTAAATCTACAATCAAAGGATGATAATAAGGGTTAATTATATGGTATAGACTACTTATTTCTTTTTTCAGGTAGTTAATTATTTTAAGCTCATTTTTAGTCATAGGCTTTCCTATACTTTCCCACAAAGGAGCACTATATAGCCATAGTTTTTCTAAAGATTCCTTACTTTCATCTAAGGTTAATTTATCATAAGGTTGTCTTTTTAGGAGGTTTAATAGTCTAAACTCTAGCCATTGAGACTCAGTTTCCATCCATTTTTGAGGGTCTGGCAATTGATTTTTAAAATAGGTCTTCCAGTCTCCTCTGAATTTAATTATTTCATTCCAGTTAGGGTACTTACCAGATTTAGCTAACCAAGATTTCCAGGTGCCCACAAAACTCAAAGAAGCCAAAGTAAAAGGTTTGTTTTCAAGGCTATATGTTGTTTGAAAGTCTAACTTTAAATCTTGCATATTAGTTACTTTTTGTTGTGAGCGGTAATAATTACTCGCTGCAACTTTAGTTTCTAAATGATTTATTTTTTTTAACGCTAAAAGACCTGTAATAATGACATCTGGCACATCTAATTGAACCTTTGTATTGCCCCATAAATTTTCATCTTTATTTTCATAGATTAAGGCTTCTGAAAACAAATACGCTTTTATTAATACTTTTTCTACGCCTTCATTAAGAAGGAATTGATTGTTTATTAAGGGTAAATCAATTATTTTAACGATAAAAACATCATCAATCGCTACTACATTGATATAAGGGTCTGCAGAGATTGCATTTAATGGTATTTCTTTAAACTGAAAAACTAATTTCTTGAGTCTTTTTTCATTTTTTTCCACTAAATGGTGAGTGACAAAAAAATAATCTAGCTCGTCAAAATATTCAATAAGCTTAGCTTCAGGATTAGTTTCAATAAATGCACTGCCCCTTGAACCTGCAATCATAGTTAACAAAAGCACACAGATTACGCAAAACCTCTGTGCGGTTAGCCACATATTTATAATAATGAAATTTGTTATGAAATAAGGCTATATTTGACGCCTTATTTTCTTTAGAGTTCTTTCTGCTCCTCTTTGTGTTTGAGGACCTGTGTATATTTCAGTGATAAACTTGCTTAGTTTTGGTATAGATGAAGCCACTCCTAAGCCAGCAAAACTCCATATGAGAGCCTTGCGTGATTTAGAGCCTAAAATTCCAGATAAAAAAATTCCAGCCCCTAAGCCTAATAAGCCAGCTGAGACGACATCGCTCTTTTCTACTACCGCTTGTATATCAACTTTTTTAGAATAATTTGAATCCATAATTTAACCGTATTCTACCTAAAATAAACTATCAGTCAATGTATAAAAAGAGCTTTTACTCAACAATCGTTTAAATGTCTTGATATTTATTAAAAATCTTTTAGAATCCACAACCCTTATATTCTATAGTCCTTGTATTAAATAAGTTCTATTAACCCAAACCTCATTTTAGATACCATGAATAGTTTACTTGTTGAAGAAGCCTCTACTATTGTCACTGAACCAAATCTGCTTATTACTCTTGTCTCTCAAAGGGTTAAAGAACTTGCACAAGGCGCATCACCTTTAGTGCAAACACTCCCTAGCATGACAACTGCAGATATTGCGCTCACAGAAGTGATTCAGGGTAAGATTCGTATTCTTGCTGAAGACATGGTTTAACTAAAACCTATTCAAGCTTTAGTAGCTTTACTTCAAATAAACGCTACCGCATTTCAAGCTTGATACTATGGAAAAGACCTCTCTCATTGTTAGCAATAAAGTAGCCAGAAGAGATTTTCATATTTCAGACACCTACGAGGCGGGACTAGTGCTCAAAGGCACCGAAATTAAATCCATTCGCTCGGGTCATGTAGATATTAAAAACTCGTTTGTTCGCATCGAGAAAGGTGAGGCTTTTTTGTATGGTTGCGATATCAAACCTTGGGGTACTGCTGGAGATTGGATTCAGCATGAAAGTAAAAGACCGAGAAAAATACTCCTTCACCGCAAGGAGTTGCTCAAAATTGCTCAGTTAGTAGATCAAAAAGGCTATACTATTCCTTGCTTAAAGCTCTATTGGAAAGGTTCTAAAGTAAAGGCTGAAATTGGAACAGCTAAAGGTAAGGATCATGCGGACAAACGACACGATTTAAAAGCGAAAACACAAAAGCGTGAAATCGCCAAAGAAATGGCTCGCTTTAACCGCAACTCTTAATTAGTCTAAAACCAGTAAAATATTAAGTGTTTCATGATTTATCCTCAGTCAATTGTAAGAAAAAAAGGTAATATTCAACTTATCCTTATTATTGTAGTTGCCCTCATCATCATAGCGGCAGTTATCGGCTTAATTTTAATTGGGCAAAAAAATAAGAAAAAAACAACTGAAGAAACTTTTACAGAGACCCCCATCACGCAAACACAACCTAAACATACAGAAGTTCCAAAAGTTAAGTTAGTAGAAAGCATCAAAGCTGCCAAGGGGTATAAGAATCCTAGATCAGGCATGCAACAACTCACTAATTTACTTAGTAAGTCAGGGTTAAAAGGTTTATTAGAATTTCTGCCTAAAAATAGCCTTACTCAAGCAGAACAAAAACTGCTAGCTCAATACAACAAAACATCTCCATTAACTACACAAGAAATTAAATTGGTTTCAAGAAAAGCCAATACTCAAACTTGGTCCATGAGTTTTAATGGTATTGATAATTTTAATTTAGAAATTACTTATAAAAAGGATGGTAATACATGGGTTATTGATTCAGCCACACTTATTCAAAAAGAAGTAAGCTATCAAACTCCTGAGTCTATAATTCAAGATTTTCTTGTCGCTTTACAGGCACTTGATTTTGCTAAAGCTCTTTCTTATGTTGATTTAACTAAAGTTCCAGCTGAAAAAATAGCTGCTTTATGTATACTTCTAGAAGAAACTTCACTTGATTTTAGCTCAGAAAAAACGATTAAAAAAATTCTCAACAAAGAAAACCTCATCACCTATCTCGCCTACTTAGTGAGCAAAGATAAGCTAGAAGAAGGCAAGTTTGCCATTACCCTCACTTCTCAAGAAAAAATAGCAGCTAAATTATGGAAGATTTCAGAAATCAATTTAGATAGTGTTTTAGAGCGTTATGCTACTCTATTTGGAGATGGGGATATCTACTACACGCCTCTAATTAAAAACCCAAAAGGTGGTGATAGTTTGGCTCTATACTTTGAATTCAATGAAGCCACTTTATCTAAACGCACCCAAAAGCAACTAGATATTGTCATCGCTCTGCTTAAAAATAACCCTAATAAACATTTATCTATATCAGGTCATGCTGACTCTATAGCCTCTACTAATTATAATGATCAGCTATCGAAAGACAGAAGTTTAGCTGTAAAAAACTACTTCTTACAAAATGGTATTAAAGAAAACGAGGTAAGTTATAATTACTTTGGAGAGCTCCAACCAATTAGACCCAACGAAAAAGAAGATGGCAGTGACAACCCTGCAGGTAGACGAGCGAATAGGAGAGCAGAAATTTATCTGAATTTCTAATTTTGCAAAGAACTGTTTATGGTACTTAGTAAATTTATCTGTAGCCTTGCCATTATATATATACCTTGGTTGCTAGCTAATAATTTACAGGCTAGTTCAGAGCTTAACTCTTCAATTTACTTTCCTAGTCTTAACCCTTGGTATAAAGTCTCTTTACCTGAGGTTAAAGGTATTTATAAAGAACCTAAGTTAAATTTAATAACTCACAAACAAACCTCATCAGCTACTGCTCTAGCTGATGGTATTGTGTGGAAAATAAAACAGTCACCAGATAGACAATCATCGACCGTCTATATTATACATAAGGATGAAAACAGTCATTATTATTGTAGCATCTACCCTTCTATTGAGTTGCTTTTTGTAAGCTTAAATAAGCTTGTCACTCGAGGGTTTAAAGTAGGCACAATTCATTCCAAAAATTTACCTGCAAGCAATATCTGGCAACCTGAGTTGATAGACCTACAAACAAAAGAGAAAGCTAATATTAGCGTGAAACAAACTACTCTGATATTGAACTCCGCCTTAAGCGAGCTCCAAAATAAAATTCAAGCTCAACGGTTCAATCAACTCCCTAATTTGAAAATTCTACAACCATGAACCAGTCAACCATTGCCTCGTTATTATTAAGTAGACCCAAACAAGCTAAAGTGATAGGGCTAGGTGTACATGCTCTCGAACTTGAACAGGCTCATCAACTTATTAAGCAAGCTTGTATAACACCTCAATTTCAAGGGTTTGTCTGTGCCACTAGCGCTCATGGTATTATAGAGGCACAAAACAATGAAGCTCTACAATCTGTGTACAAAGACGCTTTTCTCGTAACTCCAGATGGGTTACCATTAGTATGGGTAGGCAAAAGCCAAGGACTTAATAAAATGAGCCGAGTCTACGGTCCCGACCTTATGCTCGCAATCCTTCAATCGAGTGAGGAAAAACCTCTAAGACACTTTCTTTGGGGAGCCAATGACGGAGTCGCTCAAAAACTCCAAGAGAAACTACAACGAGATTATCCTTACCTCGAAATAGTGGCTGCTGTGACACCTCCCTTTAGGGCTCTCACTGAACAAGAAGAA
The DNA here is from genome assembly GCA_002387565.1 of Akkermansiaceae bacterium UBA4589. GTDB lineage: Bacteria > Verrucomicrobiota > Verrucomicrobiia > Verrucomicrobiales > Akkermansiaceae > UBA4581. The sequence goes on from DGJT01000032.1 coordinate 42,997, forward strand.
TTAGATTTAGTTGAGCAAATTAGAGCCACTAAACCACACTGTTTTTGGGTAGGCATCAGCACACCTAAACAAGATTTATTCATGCATCAATTTCTACAAAAATATCAAAAAGAGCTCAGTTTTGACGAGCATGGATTCGTGATGTTTGGTGTAGGCGCTGCCTTTGACTTTCATCTTGGACACCTCAAACAAGCTCCAACATGGATGCAAAAAACTGGTTTAGAATGGTTATTTAGAATGCTTATGGAGCCCAAAAGACTTTTTAATCGTTATGTTGTGATTGTACCTCGGTTTATTTTTGGAAGTCTTAAGCAAATTATTCTTGGACAAAACCAGCCCCTAGACTAAGTTTTACTTATTCAGTACATTATGCTCATTAAACCCACCTTTTCAGACCCTTCCAAAACCACAGCACTAGTCACTGGTGGTGCCGGTTTCGTACCATCACACCTCATTGATCTACTCATTAAAGAAGATATCAATATCATCGCTCTAGATAACTTTATTACTGGTAGCCCTAAGAATATCGAGCATCTCGACAAGCACCCTAACTTCTGCTTTTTTGAACATGACATTTCAACTCCTTACCAAGTAGAGGGTCAGCTAGATTATATTTTCCACTTAGCTTCACCAGCAAGTCCTATCGATTACCAGAAACGCCCTATCGAAACGATTAAATCAGGTTCTTTTGGAACACATTATGCATTAGATTTAGCCGTAGAGAAAAAAGCTAGGTTTTTATTTTCTTCTACTTCTGAAGTCTATGGAGACCCTCTGGTGCACCCTCAACCTGAATCTTATTGGGGTAATGTGAATCCTATTGGGCTTCGTAGTTGTTATGATGAGAGCAAGCGCTATGGAGAGGCAGCTATCATGGCTTACCACCGAGCTTTAGGTGTGGATACTCGTATTATAAGAATCTTTAATACCTATGGGCCTAGGATGCGCCTCGATGATGGACGAGTTGTACCAGCCTTCATTTCTCAAGCTTTACAAAACCAACCACTAAGTCTTTTTGGTGATGGTAGTCAAACTCGCAGTTTCTGTTATGTCTCCGACCTAGTGCGTGGCATGTGGCTGCTTATGCAAAGTGATTGTACTGAGCCCGTTAATATTGGCTCATCAGAAGAGATGACTATTAAAACTTTTGGTGAAAAAATTAGTGAGGCACTTAACATTGACTTCAATCCTGCTTACCACCCTCTTCCTGCAGATGACCCTAAAATTAGGCAAGCAGATAACAGCAAAGCCAAACAGCTACTTAATTGGCAGCAAGAAGTTAGCTTTGATGATGGCATCAAAGAAACCATCGCTTATTTTAAAACTGTTATTTAACTCATATTTAAGACCATGTCAGAATCAGACAATATTTACCCTGAGTACGAAAAATTTCTCTCACGTGAGGACAAGGAAAAGCAGCTACAACAACAAGGCCACGTATTCTGGATGTATGGGCTCTCAGGGTCAGGGAAATCAACCATTGCTCGAGCTTTAGAAAGAGAGTTACAACAACAAGGAAAAATCTGCCTTATTCTTGATGGTGATCAATTACGCAGTGGGCTTAATGCTGACTTAGGCTTTGATGATGCAAGCCGTGCTGAGAATATTCGCCGCACAGCTGAAATAGCTAAAATTCTCGCTCACCAAGGTTTCATCGTTATTGTTTCAGTTATTACACCTCAGCGTCAATTTAGAGACGCTGCACGAGCTATTATAGGTGCAGATTTCTCCGAAGTATATGTCAAAGCTAGTTTTGATACCTGCCAACAAAGAGACCCTAAAGGGCTATATATAAAAGTCACTGCTGGTCAAGTGAGTAATTTTACTGGTAAGCAAAGCTCATTTGAAGAGCCAAAATCAGCTGAATTAATTTTAGATACAGAAACACTCAGCCCAGAAAAGTCAGTCGAAAGATGCCTGAACTACCTCAAGCCTTATACTCATATTTAAGCTTAAACAATAAATACATTACCTACTTAGTAATATTGGTAATATTTAATTTCTTGACAATCACCTCTTAACTACGCTATTTACCCCTTATGTCTAATTATCAATTAAGTCATCTTGACCAACTTGAAGCCGAAGCTATCTTTATCTTGCGCGAAACAGCTGCTCAATTTGAGAACCCTGCCCTCCTTTTCTCTGGCGGTAAAGATTCTATTGTGATGGCTTACCTCGCCAAAAAAGCTTTTTACCCAGCCCGCATCCCTTTCCCTCTCGTGCATGTCGATACTGGACATAACTTTGTCGAAACCATGGAATTTAGAGATAAATTCGTAGAAGACATGAACGCCAAGCTTGTAGTAGGTTCAGTTCAGCAGTCTATCGATGAAGGTAGAGTACAAGAAGAAACTGGAGCCAATGCCTCACGTAACAAACTACAGACGGTAACGCTTCTCGATACTATTGAAAAATATCACTATGACGCTTGTTTAGGAGGAGGTCGTCGCGATGAAGAAAAAGCTCGTGCAAAAGAACGTTTTTTCTCTCACCGTGATGACTTTGGTCAATGGGACCCTAAAAAACAGCGTCCAGAACTATGGAACTTATTTAATGGCAAAAAGCACCAAGGTGAAAATTTCCGCGTCTTCCCTCTCTCTAATTTTACCGAAATGGATATTTGGATGTACATCCAACGAGAAAACATTGAACTCCCTATGCTTTATTTTGCGCACAAACGTGACGTGATTGAGCGTAACGGCATCATCCTTGCTGTATCTGAATTTGTCCAACCAAAAGAAGGCGAAACCGTAGAGCACAAGCAAATCCGCTTTAGAACTATGGGAGATGCTACTATCACGGGAGCTATTGAATCAGATGCAGATACCTTAGATAAAATTATCGAAGAAGTGGCTGCAGCCAGACAAACAGAACGAGGTAACCGTTCAGACGATAAACGCTCAGAAACAGCGATGGAAGACCGCAAAAAAGAAGGTTATTTTTAGGCCTATACCTCTACCTACCCCTACCTATCTCTTTTTTCAATTATTTATACTTACACTAAGCACAGCTTACTTACCCCTTTATTCCCATGGATTTATTACGTTTTACAACCGCAGGTTCTGTCGATGACGGCAAATCAACTCTTATTGGCCGCCTTCTCTATGATTCAAAAAGTATCTTCGAAGATCAGCTTGAAGCAATGGAAACCAGTTCAGCTAAAAAAGGTGATGAAAATATTAACTTAGCCTTACTAACTGATGGACTCAAAGCTGAAAGAGAACAAGGCATCACCATTGATGTTGCCTATCGCTACTTTGCAACCCCTAAGCGCAAGTTTATCATTGCCGACACACCTGGTCATACTCAATACACACGTAACATGGTGACTGGTGCTTCTACAGCTAACCTAGCTATTATCTTAGTAGACGCTAGACATGGTGTGATTGAGCAGACTAAACGCCACTCATTCATTGCTGATTTACTACGCATTCAGCACGTAGTCGTGGCTGTTAATAAAATGGACCTTGCCGATTACAGCGAGGAGACTTACAACGCTATCGTTCAAGACTATAAAGAATTTAGCTCACGCTTAAGTAACCTCGTTGATATTACCTTTATACCTATCTCTGCTCTTAATGGAGACAATGTGGTTGATAAGTCAGAAAACATGGACTGGTACGGAGGTTCATCTCTACTCTACCATTTGGAAAATGTTCACGTAAATAGCGAGGAAAACCATGTAGATGCAAGATTTCCAGTTCAGTGGGTGACTCGCCCACAATCTGACCAATGGCATGATTTCCGTGGTTATGCAGGTCGCGTTGCAGGAGGTGTATTTAAACCTGGAGACACAATTGTCGCTTACCCTTCTGGATTCAAAACAACCATTGATAAAATCTATAACGCTACTCAAGAACTAGACAAAGCTTTCTCTCCTCAGTCTATCACCATGACTCTCAAAGACGAAATTGATATTTCTCGTGGTGATATGATTGTCAAAGAAAACTCTATACCACATATAGAGCAAAACTTGGAAGCCATGATCTGTTGGTTCTCAGATAAACCAACGCAACCAAGAAGCAAACTCGTGCTTCGTCACACCACCCAAGAAGTACAAGCTCTTATCACTGACTTTAAATACCAAGTCGACGTTAATACTTTACATAAAATTGAAAATATTGACGGATTAGAGATGAACCAAATTGCACGTATCTCATTACGCACCTCTAAACCTCTCTTTTATGATAGCTACAGAAAGAATCGTACTACGGGATCGTTTATACTCATTGATCCGAATACGAATGAGACTGTAGCGGCTGGCATGTTGAAATAAACGGGAGTTAAAGGCAGAATTACTATAGGCTCATCTACGGCGTTATTTAAGCGCATGGCAGTAGGTCTCTACAGCCAACCCTTAAATGCCTTGTATCTGAACCTATATTAATCCTTACAAGGTAGATTAATTATAAGTTAGAAAACCAAAAACCACCTCAGAGATAATTTTCTGAGGTTTTTTTATTTAAGTTTAGTAGATTAAGCCTGTAGATGTTTAGATATTCTATTAAATTGTTTCTTAGTTATAAGAATTACAATGCTTTGGTGATTTGAAATTAATAGTCTATGTTTATAAAAAATAGATTTATTATATTCTTCTGTTGAAATATATTTCCAAGGAATAAGTAACTTTTTATGAAATAAACTAAATATAAAAAAGGGAATTAATAACAAACCCTTTTCACTTATTCCTATCGTTAGGCATGATTTAACATGAACATTATTCATGCTTATAGATTGAAATCTATAATAATATGCTCTTTTTACTTTAGTTTTATACCTAAATGATTTTGCCAATGCTTGCCACCCACTCTTAACTGAAAGGTGATATAAAATCAAACAGCAGAAACCTGTAAAAAATAAGAGAAATACATAATCCATTAAATGTAGGTACTGATAATATTGCTAACCCTGTAGGTGTTTAGATTGCCTTAGATGCGAGGCGTGTGAGGTCAGGCTGTAGTACCTACTGCCTCGGCCTCGCACAACAAAGCAGGTAAGGCGATATAAATACCGCTAAGCCATTTAATAAGAGTAAAGATTGCCTTTGTTGTCCTTATTAACAGCAGGCTTAGTTGGGTTGTTATAACCATCATCACCAAATGACATGACAATGATTTTTTTACCTCTAATAAGCTGCAATGAGTCTGCATCTGTCGCAATACCACCTCCTGCTGGAGGGTTAAAAGCTGGCATAAAACCATCTTGATCTAGATCCAAACGTACAACATAAGGAGCTCCCCAAGGGTCTAACAAAATAGCTTTTGAATCTTTTGCATTGCTTTCATAGAGTAAGCCTCCCTTACCTTTTTTATAAGCGTTAGCTGAAAAAAACACTTGTTTATCTGGATTTTGCTCTTCGTCTAAACCGAGTAATACTGCCATAAAATCTGCATCTGTATAAAACACACCTTCCCCAGCCTCAAGCGCTGCACTCGAAGCATCCCCTTGTCCAGAAAAGCTCACTCCTTCATTAGCGCCTTCTGGCAAATAGCCATATTCATCGTAAAAACTTTCAACAGCTAAAGACAATTCCATCATAAGCGCTTTACCAGCTACCTCCGTACCCTTCTTTTTAACTTTGAGTGCTCCAACCGTAGACATACCTGCAAGCGCTGCGACAATGGCGATAACCACCATGATTTCGACAAGAGTAAAACCTTTCTTAAGTGTTTGTAATTTCATAAGTTTCATTAAATAATAGTAGATAAATTAATAAAGTGCTCAAAGAGATTTTGCAACTTAAAAGTTCTTAGCTAGTGGAATCACTTTATTAAAAAATAATTTTCATCTTATGCTTGAATTTTATTGAGTTTTTGTAGATAAGAGCAACTCCTAAACAAATTAACTTATGATTCTTCATGATTAATGCCGAGGTGGTGAAATTGGTAGACACGCTAGGTTTAGGTTCTAGTGAGCGTTGGCTCGTGCAGGTTCGATTCCTGTCCTCGGTACCACTATTATCTATGAAGTTTTTTAGTTAGTCTTCTCCTATAAAGCTAATGCTTACAGATTATCAACTTCCCAACTCTCAAGGTTTCTTTGGTGAGTATGGCGGACAATATCTCCCAGAGACTCTCATCGCTCCTATTCATGAGCTAACTAAAGTTTACTACCAAGCAATTGCAGACCCTGAGTTTCAGGCTACGCTCAGTGAATTACTTCATCACTATTGCGGTCGACCTACTCCATTGGATAAAGCTAGTAATTGGACAAAACATCTTGGCGGTGCACAAATTTATCTCAAACGCGAAGACTTACTCCACACCGGAGCTCACAAGATTAATAATGCCATTGGCCAAGCGCTCTTAGCCAAAAGACTCGGCAAAAAAAGAATCATCGCTGAAACAGGTGCCGGCCAACATGGTGTAGCTACGGCTACAGCTTGTGCTAAACTCGATTTAGACTGTGTAATTTATATGGGGGCTGTAGACATGAAACGCCAAGCCCTCAATGTCGCTCGCATGCGCCTCTTAGGTGCAGAAGTACGCCCAGTAACTGTCGGTCAAGCCACACTCAAAGAAGCTGTAAACGAAGCTCTACGTGATTGGGTGGCATCCGTTGAAACCACTCATTATATCTTGGGTTCAGCTTTAGGGCCTCACCCCTTCCCTATGATAGTACGTGATTTTCATCGTGTTATCGGCGTCGAAGCTCGCCAACAATGTATTGAAAGAACAGGTAGACTACCTGATACTTTAGTCGCTTGCGTAGGTGGTGGATCTAACGCTATGGGTCTTTTCCATGCTTTTATTGATGATCCAGATGTCGCTATGATTGGAGTTGAAGCAGGTGGACACGGCATCAAGCCAGAGCAACATGCAGCGCGTTTCCAAGGTGGTCAATTAGGCATTCTCCAAGGTTCAAAAACATGGCTCCTTGCCAACAAGGACGGGCAGATTGAGAAAACACACTCGATTAGTGCAGGCCTAGATTATGCTGCAGTCGGACCTGAACATGCCTACCTCAAAGATATCAATCGTGCTGTGTACCATTATGTCACTGATGACGAAGTGCTCGATGCTTTCCAAGAAATTGCCGACCAAGAAGGCATACTGCCAGCTCTAGAAAGCGCTCATGCTATTGCTTATGTTAAAAAGTTAGCACCAACGATGTCTCCAGATCAGACGATTATTATTAATCTCTCCGGACGCGGGGATAAAGACGTTGAGCAAGTAGTCGAAGCCCTAAACATGAAACTGTAAAAGTTTCACCACTTATTGAGCTATGTCTAAATTCCTCATTGTTATTCCAGCTCGTTACGGCTCAACTAGATTTGAGGGCAAGCCGCTACACTTGATTGCAGGTAAACCTATGATTCAATGGGTATGGGAACAAGCCTCTGCTTGTACACTGGCTGATGATGTCATTATTGCAACTGATGATGAGCGCATTGCTCAAGTGGTGACTGATTTTGGAGGACGTTTTATGATGACCTCTCCTGAACATGCTACAGGCACCGATAGACTTATTGAAGTCATTCAACAGGAAACTCAAGCCACGCATATCATCAATGTTCAAGGAGATGAGCCTCTTATTGAACCTGAATTGATTGATTCACTGATTCAGATACTCAAGGAACAGCCTGAGCTAGCTATGGTGACAGCCGCGACTCCTTTTAAGCTAGAGGAAGATATTAATGATGCTAACATGGTCAAAGTGGCTATTAGTCAATTAGGTAAGGCTCTGTATTTCTCACGTAGCCCTATTCCTTTTACACAAACATCGCCTGAAGGGTTAGTACATTACCGCCACCTCGGTATTTATGGCTACCAGCGTGAACTGCTTGAGCAATGGAATCAACTCAAGCCCAGTTTATTAGAACAAGCTGAGCAGTTAGAGCAACTAAGAGCCTTAGACAATGGCATAGATATTGCCGTATCCATCACTGAGTCTACCCACCCTGGTATTGACACTCTAGAGCAGGCCCAAGCCTTAGAAGAGTGGATACAGGCTAATCATATAGGGTAAAGCACCAGCTATATTTTTGGTTTCTTACTAGTTTTTTATATGTCAGACCCTTATATCAACCCTGACAAACTAGACGCCGAGGTTATTTCCGCTATCATCACACGCCTCGAAGAAAGAGCTAATCACCCCAAGTTCCAAGAGCTCTATCTGCCTTATATTGATAATATTGTAGCTAGTAAACCTACTGCTGTTTTAGAAATAGGTTGCGGTACTGGCCCTATTATTAGACAGCTGGAATGTAAGCTAACCAAGCATCCAACTACCTATCAAACCAAGACTCAGATCCATGCTTGCGATATCAGTCAGCAATTTTTAAGCCAAGCTCAAACATTAGCCGCCAAGGATAGTTGTATTCAATGGCAATTATATCAACCTCAACAAGCACTGCCCTATGATGATGAGCAGTTTGATTGGATTATCATGCATACCTTGCTAGGTCACTTACCTGACCCTTGTGCTATGCTTGAACAAGCTAGTCAACTCCTCAAACCTGATGGAAAAATAATTATCTTTGATACTGATTTCTTGTCCTCAACTTTCGCCTATCATAATGTAGAAAAAGGCAGAATAATTGATTACAAGCTCATGACTAGTATTGCGCAAAATCCAGATATATGTAGGAAGCTACCTCAATATATTGAGAAAACAGGTTTACAAATCATTGAAAATTATAGTGCTAACCTCAGTGAAGTAGGCCAAGGAGACTTTTGGCTATCAAGTGTTCATGGTTTAGCTAAACTAATTACTAGTCTTAATATTTTAGAGGAAAACGAAGCTCAGGATTGGCTCAACTATCAATTGCAGGCACATAAGCAAGGGCACTTTTTTGCTTCAACGAATTATTACACTTTTACCCTAAGTCATAAGAACAAAGGTTTAAATTGACTTAGAGCCATTGCTCGCTTAGACTTTCAAAAAATATGAGCACGCCTACTTTAATTGACAATAGTGACAATCAACGCATCGCCACTTGGGTTAGAAATACTGCTGAAACCCAAATTGAGATGACGCTTAATTTAGATGGTTCAGGTAAATCTAGTATTGATACTGGTCACGCCTTTCTTGATCACATGTTAACTCTTTTAACTTTGCACGGCTCTTTTGACTTAACCCTAAAAGCTGTGGGAGATTTAGAAGTGGATGCTCACCACACAGTCGAAGATGTGGCTATTGTATTAGGTGAATTGATTCGTATAGCTTTAGGAGACAAAATTGGTATCACACGTTACGGACACGCTTACATCCCTATGGATGAAACCCTTACACGTGTGGTTATTGATTTAGGTAACCGCCCTTATTTAACCTTTATTGCAGCTGAGGACACCCCCTCTCCTGCTAACTTACCTTTTTCTCTAGTTGAAGAATTCTTCCGTGCTTTAAGTAATCATTTGCGTTCCAATATTCATGCCGAGGTTTTCTATGGCAGAGATGGTCACCATATTGTAGAGTCTCTGTTCAAATCACTCGCTCGTGCTTTACGTGTCGCAGTGCATCAAGATCCTTTTATGCAAGGTAAATTGCCTAGTACTAAAGAGCTTTTATAATACCATGATTGTCGGTATCATTGACTACGCTGGGGGTAACCTCCAGAGCGTGCGTCGCTCTATTGAATTTCTTGGATACAAGTGTATTTGGGTACATGGCCCTGATGACTTTAATGAAATCACGCATCTTGTTTTTCCTGGTCAAGGCACTTTTGGAGACACCATGAAGCAGTTAAGAGCCAAGAATTTAGAAACCTCTATTCTCTCATGGATTGCTGAAGATAAGCCGTTCTTAGGTATCTGCATTGGTTATCAAGTCCTCTTTGAAAACAGCACAGAATCTCCAGAGGTCAAAGGCTTAGGCGTATTCAAGGGTCAAGTACGTAAATTTCAAGTGACTCAAGAACATGGTGAAACTCTCAAAATCCCACATATGGGATGGAACACGTCCCATATTGAAGATCAATATGGTTATGCAAAGCTATTACCTACAGAGCCATACTTCTATTTTGTGCACTCTTACTTTCCACAAGTAACAGATCGTTCTATTATTTTTGCTACGAGTCATTATGGTGAGCCATTTGATGCAGCTGTGGCTAAAGGACGTCTACTAGCTACTCAATTTCACCCAGAAAAGAGCCAAGATAATGGATTAAACCTTATCAAAGCTTTCTTTAAAACTCATTCTTAATCCGACGTATTACCATGGCTAACTTTAAAAAGAAATCTCGTCAAAACCATGATGAAGCTCGACAAAATCGCCATGTCAGCCGACATGATCGAGTGGGCACTCAATTACTCAAGGAGAAGCCTGAGGACGAGCTTATTGAAACCATTCAATCTCAGACTAACCCTCTCATCTTAATTCTAGACGAAGTTCAAGACCCTCGTAATTTGGGAGCTATTCTACGTACCGCTGATGGCGCTGGAGTCACTGCAGTTGTTGTACCCAAAAACCGTGCTGCAAGCCTCAATGATACTGTGAACCGTGTCTCTGTAGGGGCGGCTGAACATTGCAATTTCTTTCGCGTGACTAACCTTAAGCGTGCCATGGAGCAGATCAAAGCCGAAGGTGTTTGGATTACAGGCACTTCTGATCAAGCTACAGCTTCTGTATATGATTTAGACTTTACCGGGCCTACAGCTATTGTTATGGGGTCAGAGGAGAGTGGTATTCGCCGACTCACTGAAGAAACCTGCGATCAACTCATCTCATTGCCTATGCAAGGGCATGTGCCGTGTCTCAATGTAAGTGTTGCTACAGGAGTTTGCCTCTATGAAGTGGTGAGACAGCGTTTAAATAGCTAACACGATTATTCATGAGACAAAAAAACCACTGACTTTCATCAGTGGTTTTTTATTTAAAATTCTCAATTATTAATTATTTTTTTAAGCAAACTAATAAAGAATGAATCACAGCTGGAACAAAAAAGAGAAAACACAAAATAATATTAATCACAAAACTCTTTCCAATACCTGCCTTAAAAAACACAGCTAATGGAGGAAGAAATAAACTAAGGATTATAAGGATAAGTGGGTTTTTCATAATTGATTTAATAAAGGTTGTCACTCAAGCTAGGCTAATTTAATTGATTATCAAGTATTTTATCTTTTCATTGCTTTGAAATCACTTAGACTACGAGAAATTTATGGAAACTATTATTCACAGTGTTGATTTCGAAGATTATGATGATGCCGTCAACTTGGCAGTTAAGCATCTTAAGAAGTCTGAGATTGTAGCTATACCGAGTGAAACGGTTTATGGTCTAGGCGCTAACGCTTATGATGACACAGCTGTGGCTAAAATTTTTGCGGCGAAGAATCGCCCTAATCACAACCCCCTCATTCTTCATATCCATAAAAACCAACTCAAGTACGTCGTTGACATTCCAGAAGAGCAACAAAAACTGGTCAATGATATCACCGAGGCTTTTTGCCCTGGCCCTCTGACTCTCGTGCTACCTAAGACAGAGCAAGTCTCTGATTTGGTATCAGCGGGCTTGGATACAGTCGCTGTGAGAATCCCAGCTCACCCTATCTTACGCAAAATTATCAAACAACTAGGAGCGCCTATCGCCGCACCTAGCGCTAATAAGTTTCAAAGTATTAGCCCCACTTCAGCTCAAGCGGTATTCGAAGAACTCAACGGCGACATCCCGCTGATTATTGATGACGGCGCTTGTAATAACGGTGTCGAAAGCACCATTATTAGTTTTGATTTTTCAGGAGCTAAGCCAATTATAAATATGCTACGCCCAGGCCCTGTAAGCATTAAAGATTTGCAAGCTTTTGCCCCTGTACGCAAAACCTTCCTCAAAGCAGCTAAAGAGGAGCAGAAAGTACAAGCTCCTGGACAGTTCAAGGTGCATTACTCGCCTAAAACTCCCTTACGTCTGATCCATAAATTTGAAGATTTTGAACCGCAAGAGGGCAAGCGTTATGGCTTACTCAGTTACAAAGGTGATGATAAAAAAAGCTACACTGATCTGTATGATTGGGAGCAAGTAGAAACGCTAAGCCCCAGTCGAGGTAAGCTCAGCGAAGCCTCAGTTAGACTATATTTTTTATTACGCAAGCTAGATGCAGCTGGGCTAGATGAAATCATTGCAGAACCCGTTTCAGAAACAGATATAGGTGTAGCTATTATGGATAGACTACGTAAAGCCTCAATTAACTATTAAAACTCATGAACGATCCGCAATCAAACAACGAGTTAAACTCTAATGAACAAGGTTTTTTAGAGACTTCGATTGCGCGTAAAATTCTTATTATACTCATCCTCTTTTCAGCTTTTTGCTTTTCTCTAGAAACAGCACCAAAACTAGCTGATTCTACCAAGGCATGGTTACAAAAAGCCAACCTCATTATTACTGTTCTATTTACCATAGAATACTTAATTCGTGTTGTTCAGGCCAAAAATAGTCTAAAATTCATTTTTAGCTTCTTTGGTATTATAGATTTATTAGCTATCCTGCCCTTCTACCTAAGCTTAGGTCTGCTTGATTTACGTTCATTACGCCTCTTGCGCCTGCTTAAGCTTATTAGAGTGATTAAAATAATCAGTTATAACCAAGCTATCAACCGTTTTGCTAAAGCGATTAGCTCAGTCAAAGAAGAACTACTCATTTTCTTTTTTAGTACCTTACTGATGTTTTATTTGGCTGCTGTAGGGATTTACCATTTTGAGCATGAAGCCCAGCCAGAAATTTTTAATTCTATTTTTAATTGTTTATGGTGGTCTGTAGCGACTCTCACTACTGTTGGCTATGGTGACATCTACCCTATTACTATTGGAGGAAGAGTGTTTACTCTGATTATCCTTATTTTAGGACTTGGGTTTGTAGCCATCCCGTCAGGTATTATTGCCTCGGCTCTCTCTGATATTCGCAAAGATAATTCTGATGTTTAGAGCCTTTCTCACCTTATCTGGACTAACTTCTGTGAGTCGTTTACTCGGCTATATTAGAGATATTTTAATTTCTAACTATTTAGGAGCGAGTTGGGCGAGTGATGCTTTTTTTACCGGGTTTAGGTTTCCGAACCTTTTCAGGCGCATCTTTGGCGAAGGAGCCTTTAATGCAGGGTTTGTCCCTTTGTTTTCCAAAGCTCTAGAAGAGCAAGGACGCGAAGCCGCAGTTAAATTCTCTAATCAAGTCTTGAGCTTGTTAGGTATTTTCCTGCTCGCCATGACAGTGCTGTTTATCTTTAAGATGGAGTGGCTCATCACTCTATTAGCGCCAGGGTTCAAGAATCAGCCTGAGACATTAGCCCTAGCTACTAATTGTGGTAAAATCATGTTCAGTTACCTATTCTGCATGTCTCTTACTGCACAATTAGGAGGTATTCTCAACACGCTTAAGAAATTTGCAGCGGTAGGCTTTGCACCTATTCTACTCAATTTATGTTTTTTAGTCACCTTACTAGTCTACATACCTTTTTTAAAAATTGATCATAATTTAAGCTCTATTGCTTACGCTCTGAGCATTGCTGTCTGCGCTGCTGGTTTTATGCAATTAAGCTTACTCTGGGTTTGTTGTTACAAAGCAGGTATTAGACTCAGGTTTGCCTTTCCTAAAATCACCAGAGAGACTCATGAGCTTTTTAAACTCATTGTCCCAGGTATTTTAGCCTCTAGTGTGCAACAGCTAAATATTTTTATTGGGCATGCCATTGCCTCAGGCCAAGAGTCAGCCATCTCTTACCTCTATTTTGCCGATAGGGTAAACCAACTACCTATAGGCATAGTTGGTATTTCGTATGGCGTAATTCTTTTGCCGCTGATTAGTCGCAAGCTCAGTGCTAAGCAACCTATTGAGGCACAAGCCGACTTTATAGATGCCGCTAAAAAGTGCCTCTGGATAGCCATGCCAGCAGCTACGATTATGCTCGTACTGCCTTATGAAATTATTCACGTACTCTTTTATCGTGGTAAATTCACCTTAGAAGACACAGCGCAAACAGCACTTGTTCTACAGGCTTTTGCTGTAGGCCTTCCATTTTACGTGCTCAACAAAGTGTTCCAAACGCCCTACTTTGCGACTCTAGATACCAAAAAACCTATGATTATTTCTATCATATCTATTATTATTAATACTGTTTTAGGTTGGTTATGGTTTAAGTCTCATGGAGCTGTCGGTATTGCGTTAGCTACTTCTGTGGCTGCAGGCATTCAAAATATATCATTAGCTGTTTTCCTTCCTAAACCTTTTGGATTTACTCGCAGCTTTTATTTTTATATACTCAAATTAATTGGGTTATGCCTAATTTTTGCGGCAGCACTTTATGCTCTCACTCCTCTAGGTTCACAATGGACTGATTTAGGTAATTTATTAGACTTTGTATTTCTTGGTGTTTGGTTGCTAGTTGCTGGTACGCTCTATTTATTAGGCAGTCATTTTTTTAAAGTAATTGATGTTACAGAACTCAAAAAACTCGTCAAAAAATAATATTTATGAAACTTCTTTTTCTCATTTCTGTTATTTTAATCAGCTTAGGCTCAACTAGCTTAGCTGAGGAAACAGTTGTTGATACTAAGAAAGAGAGCGTCATTCTCTTACACGGTTTATGTCGTAGCTACCGAGCGATGAAACCTATGCAGACATTCTTCGAAGAACAAGGTTACCATGTGGTTAATACTGGTTACCCATCGACCAAGGCTCCTATCGAGAATCTAGCTAAAGACTATCTACCTGCTATGTTAGAGCAATGCCGTGCTCAGGGCAGCACACATATTCACATTGTGACTCACTCCTTAGGAGGCATTTTACTCAGAGAGTATTTATCTCAATCTGAGATCCCTCAATTAGGTAAAGTCATCATGCTTGCACCACCTAATCATGGTTCTCCTCTGATAGATAAATTTGGTGAATTCAAAATCCTTCAATGGATTCAAGGAGATGCTGGGCAACAACTCTGCACCACTCCTCATGGCAAACCTCATGAACTGAATCAAAATCCCTACGAATTTAGCTACCTTGGAATTATTGCAGGTAAACACAGCTTGAATCCATTATACAGTGTACTCATCCCAGGCAAAGATGATGGCAAAGTTCCTATCGAAAATACCAAACACCCTTCTATGACAGACTTTTTGGCTCTCCCTACCTCTCACTCTTTTATTATGCGAGATAAAGAAGTCAAACAACAGTGCTTAGCTTTCCTCCAAACTGGGGAATTTGTTAAGTAGTAAGTTAAATAGACCTAATGAAAAAAACAAAATACTTACAAATTTTTGAATATCTAAAAGAGTTCTCAAAAATCAGAAATAAACCTATTCTTGATATTGACGCTCAAGAAACACAATATCTCGAAAAATTTTGGCTTAACGACATTGCTGAAAATGAAATTTTTGAAAATATTATCAGAGCAGACTTCAATGAAGACAACGATTATTGGTTAAAAGTAGGGAAACCTAACGAGCCCGAGAAACCAGAATTTGCCAAGCTTACAGAAAGTTTGGAAAAATGGATTGATAAAACAACTCTACTAAATGAAGAAGGTGAGCCTAAGTTAATGGAAACACTTACAATCAATGATAAAACTTCTTTCATTGAAGACTTCCCGGAACTTAACA
Organism: Akkermansiaceae bacterium UBA4589; assembly: GCA_002387565.1. Classification (GTDB taxonomy): domain Bacteria; phylum Verrucomicrobiota; class Verrucomicrobiia; order Verrucomicrobiales; family Akkermansiaceae; genus UBA4581. The sequence goes on from DGJT01000032.1 coordinate 58,522, forward strand.
AAGAATTACAGCAATACATTAACAATAAGTGGATTGATGACCTGATAGAATACAATGAAAAGTATAAAATATACAAAATTCGACATGAAAAGTATGAAAAAGTAAATACTGTCTACAAACAGCTTTTCCGTATATTTAACAAAAACCAGCAATTTGGAGAAGAGTATGAGTTAGTTGTTGGTGTCGGGCTATTAAACTTTAAAGAAAATAATGAAAGCCCGAAGGTTTTTAGACATATTTTAACCCAGAGAGTAGATATTAAGTTTGAAGACTCACAAATTTTTGTTTCGCCAAACTTAGAATCTGACCCTCAAATTGAAACTGACTCCATCCTCGACTTACCTAAACAATTTGATTCACAAAATATTATAGATGCTGAACAATTGGTAAAGAACTACCTTAAAGAGGAAAACATCGAAACAATTTTTAGCAACACAGAAAAGGCTTTACAAATTTTTGCAGAAAGAATTTCTCCTGATGGCAGCTATAACCACTTAATTGAAAAGCCGAATAGAACGCCTTCAAAACCAAGTATAACTTTTTCTCCTGCTCTCTTATTTAGAAAAAGAAATACTAGAAGCTTTACTGCTCTATATGAGAAAGTATTAGAAGATATTGAAAACGGTGATGACAGCCTTGAAATCCCAACAATAAATGATCTTATAGGCGTCCATTCAAATATTGAAGGTGATAATTATTATCTCGACAACTCATCTAATGATTCACAAATTGAGCCAATATTTTTTCCTAAGGAATATAATGATGAACAATTAGAAATAGTTGAAAAAACCAGAAGAAGCAATAAAGTTCTCGTACAAGGCCCTCCAGGCACAGGAAAGTCACACACTATTGCCAATTTAATTTGTCACTTGCTCGCAAACGGAAAAAAGGTTTTGGTTACTGCCTATACAAAAAGGGCTTTGGAAGTTCTAAAAGATAAGCTTCCACCTGAATTTCAGGATTTAACAGTAAACCTTTTGAGTGGAGATTCATCTTCTCTCCAAGACCTTCAATCAAGTGTAAATGCTATTAATGATGAATTATCAAGAGCTGACCTCTTTGAATACCGGTCACAAATTAGTGAATTTGAAAATAAATTAAAGAATACGAGAGAGTCAATCGCTGAAACCTCAAACGACCTTGTTCAAATAAAAGAGAAATCAACACGAAAAAAAGAACTCAATAAAAAATACAAAGGAACCTTAACTGAGATTGCTGAAAACATTGAAGCAGATACACCATTGTTCGAATGGTACAAAGACGATTTTAATAGTCTTGAAAATGATGACTTGCTATCTAAGTTAATAGAATTCATTCAACTACATGAAAAATATAAGCAAATTGAGACTGATGAGTTTAAATATGTGATTCCAGACCTCAATAATTTACTCACTTCTGTCCAGTTAAAAGAATATTCAAACCTCACTGACAAGCTTGCCAATGGCTTTTCAGAAGATCCTAACCTTAAAATTTCATGTTCAGATTTTGTTGAGTTAAATCAACATCTCAAAAAGCTTCAAAACTTTTACAGTGAAGTAGAACAATTGCAAATTGACTTTACAGCTAATGTTATAGAATCATTTTTGAAAGGCAAGAATAAGGAATGGTTACAAATCTTAAATCAATCAAAATCAAGGCTTGAGAAGCTCGAGAAGTTCGATTTGCAAAAAATTGATAAGGATATAGAAATCGCTTATCCTCAAAACAAAAGTTTAAAGCAACTTAAAAGTGATGCTCACATACTCCTTTCCTACTTAAATGAAGGCAAGCCATTAATGGGTTTTAACTTTGCAATAAAGAAGCCATTTCTGACGAGAGAAATAAAAGAACGACTTTATTTTATTGAGGGTGTTAGAGTCAACGGAAGCCCTTGCGATACTATTAAAGAGTATGAAACTGTTTTGCAGGATATTGTCTTTCAACAAGATTTCATTGAGTTAACAGAAATTTGGAAAAAAGAACCACCTAAAGGGAGCTTACTCTACAAGAAATATTTATTTTTTCAGCAAATTCAAAATGAGGTTGAGCAACTATCAAAATTAATTAATGAAGCGAGTGCCTCAAAATTAATTATTCAGTCTATTAGTAACTTGAAAATAGAACTATTTGATAAAGAAGACCTAAAAAAAGTTAATTTAAAAGCTGAGTTTAGCAAAATAACTGAGAGTATTTCTAAACATAAAGATTTAGTTAATCAATCCAAAGCGTACCTAAACCACGTAAATTTTCATCCTATTAAAGAAGATATTCTTGAAGCATATGATAAAATTGATTATTACTTTTATGATGAGTTGCTGAGCAAACTTAATAAATTTATTGGTGATCAACAGAGTTTTATAAATTTTAATAATCTAAGGTCGGAGCTTTGTTCTAATATTCCATCTACAATACAATTGGTAGAAGAAAATTCATTTTCACTTGAAGATGTAAAAAGTTTAAAAGAAGCAATCTATTTCAGGAATGCGCAATTCCAACTTAACAAGCTGATAGATGTAAATTACGAAAATCAACTCGTTCAAAACTTAACTAAATTGGAACGGGATGAAAGAAAATTGATTGCAAAGCTCGCTTCAAAAAAAGCCTGGTCTAAAGTTGTGGAAGGTCTACAACAAAACCGTTTTTTAAGACAGCATCTAGACGCTTGGGTCATGGCTGTTAAAAAAATTGGCAAAACTGGAACAAGTAAAAGAGCACTGAAATTTAGAAAAATAGCTCAACAAGAAATGGAATATTGCAAAGATTCTATCCCCTGTTGGGTTATGCCATTATACAAGGTTGCTGAAACAATAAAACCTGAACAAGAGATGTATGATTATGTGATTATTGATGAAGCTAGTCAACTTGGCCCTGATGCCATATTTTTACTCTATATTACAAAAAATATTATTATTGTTGGAGATGATAAGCAGACTTCACCTGAATATGTTGGTGTTAAGTCTAATACGATGAGCCCTCACATTGAGCGTCACTTAGGAGGGATTCCTTTTTCAGATTATTATGGAACAGAGTTCAGCTTTTTTGACCATGCTAAAATTTTCTGTAATGGAGTTACTGTTCTTAGAGAGCATTTCAGATGTATGCCAGAAATAATTGAGTTCTCAAATCGTCATTTTTACGCCCCTGATGGAAAAGGTCTTTATCCCCTTAAACAGTACTCAGAAGATCGTCTCGAACCTTTAGTTTCCATATTCTGCTCAAACGGCTACACAGAAGGTACAGGTGCAAGAATTATAAATAAACCTGAAGCAAATAATATTGCTGAAAAAATTGGAAAGTTAGTTGAAGATAAAAGATATAATGGAAAATCTATAGGAATTATTACCCTTCAAGGAAATCAACAAGCAAATGTGATTGAAAGCCTACTTTTAAAAAAAATTGGAGAAGAAGAATTTAATAAACGTAACATAATTTGTGGTAACTCTTCTTCTTTCCAAGGTGATGAAAGGGATATTATCTTGTTAAGCTTGGTTACAGCTCATAATCACAATAGGTCCGCACTTGTAAAACCCGAAGATGAAAGAAGATTCAATGTTGCTGTTAGTCGAGCCAAAGAGCAGATTCTGCTATTTCATTCAGTTCAGCTAGACGATTTAAGTAATATAAATGATTTACGCTACAAACTGTTAGACCACTTTAAAAACTACAATTCTTATCAACCTATTTACAACACTCCAATTGAAAGAAAAATAGGGACGCAACCTGAACCTTTCGATAGTTGGTTTGAAGTTGACGTTTACAATGATATTGTAAGTAAACAACTTAAAATCATTCCTCAATATGAAGTAGCAAAAGGCAGATACAAGATTGATATGGTTGCCCTACTTCCTAATGGTACTAAGATAGCAATCGAATGTGATGGAGATAAGTGGCATGGCCCAGAACAGTATCAAAATGATATAATGCGTCAAAAAGTACTAGAAAGATGTGGTTGGCAATTTTTTAGAGTTAGAGGCTCTGAATATTATACCAACAGAGAAAAGGCATTAGAACCATTTTGGAACATGGTTCGCCCTATATTAGAAAAACAGATAGAACTAGCTTCAGGTTTAGATTCTCCGAAATCAATTATTCAAAAAGACAAAGAAATTACAACAGAAATTTTCGTAGATTTACAAAACCCACTTTTGCAGAAAAATGATAATGAAACCTCGATTAATTCTTTTGAGCAGATTGACTCAAACTCAAGTTCTAATAAAATAATTAGATACTTCAATCTATTTGAATCAGGAGAATATATTCTGACAGACAAAGAGCCGCTGAAGGCTGATTATGTAATTCCCATACAAGAACTTCACCAGAAAGGTTTTCTTATCCAGTGCTATAACTCAGGCCATATTAATAAAGTTCACATTCCAACGCTTCTTTCAAAAAAAATTGGAAGAAAATACATGAATGGATTTAATAAAGACGGGAAATTAATTAATATTGAAGCTGTCGAAACTGAAAAAATCATTGGTATCTATTTCAATGAGAATGGTTGTAGAAAATTTAAAGCGCATTTAACCAAAAACATTTCGACCCGCGAGCAACTTCATTTGCAAGGCTATAAAGTAATTTACAATGATTTTGATATGCTAGAATATAATGTCTTGCCTTTAGATTCCTATAACGACATCAGTCGATTAGTATTTCAAAGTTTTTCAGCCAATGGCAAAGAACTTGATAATATTTATTACAAGAAAGAGTGGGAAGCTCTAACAAAATTAAAATACACTAACGGCGAGTTATTTAAATTTTAAAGACTATCCCGAACCTAGCTAATCGCTTTGTAGAGTGCGAATAAGGCTTTTTGCGAAACGACCTGTTTGAAAGATTCTCTGCTGCGTGGTGAGTAAACCTTAATCACGGATGCCGTAACATCTCCGTTGCTATCTTTTTGTGCTAGGCCGATATAAGCTAAACCAACAGGCTTATCCTCTGTTCCTCCATCGGGGCCTGCTATGCCTGTCACTCCAATGCCATAATCAGCTGTTGCTTTAGTAAGAGCTCCCATTGCCATTTCCTGAGCTACTTGCTCACTCACCGCACCATGACACTCTAAGCTAGTGTTACTAACTCCTAGAGAGTCATGTTTAGCCTGATTACAATAAGTCACCCAATTCTGCTTAATCACAGCAGAAGCGCCAGCTATGTTAGTTAAACGATGACTGATAAGCCCTCCTGTACAGCTCTCGGCTACACTTACGGTTTTGCCTGCTTGTGTGGCTTTCTCAATCACTAAGGCTTCGATACTTTGTTTAGTATCTGATAAATAATAGGAAGTAAAGGCTGCTTGTGCTAGCTTAGCCGCTTGTGCTATCGCCTCCTGTGAACCTAAGAGTCGTAAATCAATTTCTACTAAGCGGGAACAATAGCCCACTTCTAAATCAGCAATAGCGGCAAACTTGTCATCTAACACTTGGTGAAAATCACTCTCGCCCACCTCCATAAAGCGCAGTTCTTTGTAATGAGTTTCCTCGCTACCTATCAAGCGTGATTTAAGCTTAGGCATCACCTCATCAATAAATAACGGCTTTAACTCTATAGGAGGTCCAGGTAACAACACAATAGCACAATTGTACTTACCTGTAATTACCTCAGGGAACCATAAACCAGGAGCTGTCCCCATATGGTTTTCAAGTATTTCAGCGCCTACTGGGCATAGAGTTTGCTTGTAATTGTCTGCAGGCATATCACGATCTCGCTTGGCAAAAAAAGCTTCTAATGAGCGTACGGCTTGCTCATCTTGAATCATCTCTAGATTAAGCAATTCTGCTACATAATCTCTAGTCAAATCATCACTAGTAGGCCCTAAGCCTCCAGTGATAATGACACAATCACTACGTTCTAAACTATCAGCAAACACCTCTTTTAGCACTTCCCCGTCTGGAGCTGTGACATGACGCTGCAGGCTAATTCCTAGACTAAATAGCTGCTCACCTATCCAAGCGGCATTCGTATTAATAGTATGACCTATCAATAGCTCATTACCTGTCGTGATCAGCTCAACTCTCATAGGATGTTAATGCAAAGGTGTAAGCTTAGCTAGCGTCTTCTTGCTCAAAAATGACTTCTCCATCGCCCCAGAGGCGCTCTAAGTCATATAAATCACGAGTTTCCTCAGTAAAGACATGCACCATCACATTGATGTAGTCTAAGACCATCCAACCACTTGAATGGTCAGGGTTTTGGTACACAGGATCTGCTTTTAACGTTTCTAACAAGTCTTTGCGCACATTATTAGTCACCCCTTTTAAATGAGAAGTTGAGTTAGCAGTCGCAATCACAAAGTAATCAGTAAGGTCTGAAACCTCATTAACTTTGATAATAGTCGTGTTAGTCGCTTTCATTTCTTGGCAAATTTTTGCGCAAGCTGTGGCTAACTCATAGCCTTCTTTTAAAAGTTGTTCTGTCGTTGTTGTTGATGATTTCATAAAGTGACTAGTTAAAGTCTAATAATTAAAAGCCTATTAAGTCTAGGTAAAGTTGCCAGTAATGCTCTCCTCCTAAGACCCATAGCACAGCTGCTGCTGCAAGGAAAGGGCCAAAAGGTAACTGATGACCCATTTTAAAACGAGCTAAAATAGCAAAAATTAATGCAATAAGAGAAGCGACAATAATCACAAAAATACCTGATTGCCAGCCTAGAAACATACCTAGCATACCTAAGAGGTGGATATCTCCCTCACCCATAGCTTCTCTAGGTATTTTGATAAAGGTGGATTCACCCGAAAATTCTTTGATATCTTCTATATAGACTGTTTCTTTGTTTCTACTTTTTTCTACATTTTTTTCTGTATCTCCCTCAGAGGAGCTCCACTCTAATCTATCATGAAAAATTTCAAGGGTGCCTTGCTTCCACAATTTTTTTCCTGAATCCAAAGTAATTTTCACCGACTGCACCTGCATGATAATGCGCTGCTTATTGCGAGTGAATACATCAGACCAAGCCGCTTGGCTATTGTTGCCTGACTTACTTATAGCAGCATCTTTAATAGTCAGAATGATATCACGGTTATCAGCAGACTGAGCCACATTCCATTTGAGTGCTTTTTCTCCATTTTGCGTATTCACCTTCCATTTTAAACGCCCAAAAGCCAATCTACCTAAAATCGCAATCCCCCATAAAAAACTCACACAAATTAATCCATCTAGGAGAGAACCCCCTACTCTACTCCACCAAGATTCATTCCATACATGCATAAAACCAGATTGAGTGATCATCTGGTTGAAGCCTGCCGCGATAACGGCCACTACTGCAGCACCCCACGTCCAATTCACAGGGATGATATAGTGCTTGATATCAATAATACTAATAATGAGTAAAATAGAATAAAACACCAAGTAGACAGCTAATTGCTCTGGTGGATAAACCACAAAAGCCCAAGCAAATAAGGCAGCTACAACAAATTCAATCGCCACATAACGAAAAGCAATACGTGTGTTGCAGCACGCAGATTTACCTCCTTGGATAAGCCAAGTAAAAATAGGTATATTGCGCCAAGCAGGGATTTGCTCCTTACAACTAGGGCAAAAAGAGCGAGCTGGCTTATTCACTGATAAGTTCAGTGGGACTCGGTAAATAACCACATTATAAAACGAACCAAAAAACGAGCCAAACAAGGCGCCTATAATAGCCAACTGAACTGGACTGAGTAAATCGAATCCTAAACTAGCTAAATAAACACCCATCATGATTAACGTTTTTTACCAGATTTTTTCACTGGCTTTTTGGCGGCTTTTTGTTGGGCAGCTTGAGCAGCTTGCATCTCTTCTGCTTGTCTCGCTAATTTAGCTAAAAACCCTTCTTTTTGCGGCTTGTTGCTTTGCTTGAGCTCAGGCTCTGGTAATTTTTGAATCAGGAGTGTCTGACCAATAGAAAAGATATTCTGAGTCGTCCAATAAAGAGCCAACGCTGCTGCATAATTATAACAGAAGGCAAAGAACATCAACGGCATCAACTTCATCATCATGCGTTGCATTTTGTCACCTGACGCAGGTGTCAATGACATCTGAATCACCATGGTTACCGCCATCAAAATAGGTAATAAATTAATAGGGATATAGTGCCCAATAAATGGTATCTCAAAAGGCAGTACAAAACTAAACAAGGTATCTGGTTGTGATAAATCCTTAATCCAGAGGAAAGACTCGCCACGTAGCTCTATAGTGGACTGGAGCATTTTGAAATAACCAAAGAAAATTGGAATCTGCAACAACATCGGCAAACAGCCACCCATAGGATTGAGCTGATACTCCTTGTAGAGCTTCATAGTCTCTTGGTTGAGCTTATTAGGGTTGTTAGGGTACTTCTCCTTAATCGCCTTAATTTTTGGCTGGAGTTTAGCCATCTTCTTCATCATGCGTGTGGATTTCTGATGTAAAGGCCACAGAATCACACGAATGAAAATCGTCAAACTAATAATCGCTAATCCCCAAGCATAATTAGGCACACCTTGATACCAGCCTGCAAAATTATTCATCATCCAGTTGAGGAAGATACTCACTAGGCTAAACCAACCGTAGTTCATAACCTTACCCCATGACTCTTTGATTTCAACTAAAGTCTCACGGTATTTAGGCCCCATATACAGCTCATAACTATAACTCACTGTATCCTTTTGCGCTAAGCGCTGCTGCTGAAGTGGGAAGTAAGCTTCGACACCCTTCTTCTTATCAAAGGCTTTACCATGATCATCTAAAGGCACTTTAAAACCTCTACCTGTAAGCTCTAATTCAGGAGTGATGACCTTAGGCTCCCACAAGATAGTAAAGAACTGGTTAGAAACCCCAAAGAACTCTGCCTGCTCTTTTTCAATAGTCTTAGTTGGGTTACTATCTTTGAACTTTAACGAATGCAAAAACTTGAGTTTATCATTCACAGCGTACACACCAATTTGGTTATCAAATTCACGTGCATAAAGAGGTCTAAGGCTACCTGCGTAGACTTTGTACTGTCCCAAATCAATGAGGCTTTCAGAAGTATTAGTGACATCAATACGTAGCTCAACACGAAAATCAGAGGCAATTTCCTCTGAAGCAAAACGGGTAAAACGCTTGGTCACCATTAAGCCTGATGGTAGTACAGCTTGATAAGCCACACGTTGCGCAGAACTTTCTACTAATTGATAACTCAATGGAGCTTGGTCTAGTTCTCCTTGGTAAAAAACTCCACCAATAGGTAATTTAGCCTCAGCATTGAGAGCTACAGGGATATCACTCTCGACATTGTTCTCAGCAAGCACGCGTAACTCCTTAATACCACCACCGATATTGGTGAATACAATCTCACTCTCTTGAGTCTTCCAGCTGTAAGTTTCTTCAATAAGAGAAGCTTCTGGCAATGGCTTGACCGCCAAACCTGTTGAAGAGCCTGCTGGAGCTGCTGTTTCAACTGTAGGGTTGAGCGCAGCTTGGCGCTGAGCTTCTAATAAACGTTCTTGCTCGGCTTTAGAACTATAATAAAAGTTCAGAGCTAATAGCACACCACAGGCGGATAGAGCTATCCACGTTAATTTATCAAATTGTTTCATTTATAATTTTTATAGTAAAATGTTTTTAAGCACTTCTACACAGCGTTCATTCTGTGCTTGAGTACCTATCGAAATACGCACCCATTCTGGGAGTGCATAAGATTTCATAGAGCGAATAATCACGCCCTGTTTGAGCATGGCTTCGAACAATTCCTGACCAGCCTCACCTTCTTCTCCTACTTTAACAAGGATAAAATTAGCCACAGAAGGCACATACTCAAGACCTATTTCTTGAAAAACTTGCTCATAATAAGCCAAACCTGCTTTATTCATAGCTCGTGTTGCCTCCACATGCTCATAATCTTCAAGAGCAGCTATAGCTGCAGCTTGAGCTAAAGCATTAGTATTAAATGGCTGTCGCGCTTTTTGTAGGATACTTGCCACCTCTTTGGAAGCTATGCCATAACCGATACGCAGAGCAGCTAAACCGTAGATTTTTGAAAAGGTACGTAACACACAAACCTTGCGACCTTGGCGCACATACTTGAGCACATCTACTGGCTCATCTAAAAATTCATAGTAAGCCTCATCAAACACTGCCACCACATGCTCAGGCAAAGCCTCCATAAAGGCATCAATCTGCGCTTGAGTCACATCAGTACCTGTAGGGTTATTAGGATTCGCAATAAAGACGATGCGTGTATTCTCATCAATAGCTGCCAACATCGCTGGTAAATCATGTTTAAAATCTGGGTTAGCTACTTGCTTGTAACTAGCGCCAAATAAATTACCCATCAAACGATAGACCACAAAAGCATGCTCTGAGGCTACTAAATTAACCTCAGGGTTGAGAAACACATGGCTGAGCAATTCAATAATCTCATTAGATCCATTTCCTAAAATCACTTGGTCAAAATCAACATCGAGCTTCTTTGCAAGAGCTGTGCGCAACGCATAACCTCCACCATCTGGATAGAGGTGCATATCTGATAGCCCAGCTTGAATGGCTTCTACAGCCTTAGCTGAAGGGCCTAAATTGTTTTCATTAGAGGCGAGTTTAACAATCGTATTCGGGTCTAACCCAAGTTCACGCGCTGTATCTTCAATAGGCTTACCAGGCTCATAAGCAACCAGGTCACAAACATGCAAATTACATAATTGCTCAAAATTTTGACTCATTATATTAGTAGATTACCAGTTACGCTCTTCCTCTGTAAGAGAGGAGTCAATGACAGCAAATTCTGCCTTTTGCCCCTTAGGAACTCTAATGTAAGCATCATCCCCTTCCTCCAAGCGGAAGAAAGTGATCGATTCCCAGAGTACCTTAGCTTGGTAGTCATCGATTTGAATGAGGGTTTCATGTTTCTCGTTAGTAACCACTTTGCCTAACTTTAATTCATATTGAGCTTTCTCAGTGATGGTATATTTAATACGACCATCAGGCATAATGGTTCCACGTAGACGAGAACCTTCGATAATTTTTGATTTACTTGCATAGTTGGCAGCCACTTCGTAACGCTCGCCATCATCGCCTAAAAGGTAATCTCCCTTGAACACACCTTCAATAATCTTAGTGTTAGAATCAAAATTAGAACCAGTATTCGTTAATTCATCCAAAAGATTTTTCGCATGCTGCACTGATTTTTCAGCTGATTCTAATAAATCTTGAATAAGTTGTATTTTTTTCTGATTAGGATCTAAAGTGTTCATAATAATTATATGTAAACTATTGTTTAAGCTAATAGAGCTACTGTAAGTCTTCAAATGTTCTCTCTTGATACAACAAATTTAACATGATTTTGCAACTAAAATATGTGTTTGTTTTATCAGTGTTACCCTCTCTAATTTCTTATATAGCTAGCTGTATTCTAAACTTTCTGTGAACTATAAGCTTGAGATTAAGGGGCTGTTGTAAGTCTATCAATCATGACCATTTTAGTAAAAGTTTTAAAGTTTCTTCAAATCAACAAAGTTGATTTGAAATTGAGTGCAGGTAACCGTTGTTCCTTTTGCCATAAGCTGTGTCGTTCTCTTAGCGGTATGCCTATACACGCTAGCGGTCACTTCTTGCTTATGGCAAAATTAACTAACGGGCTCATTATCACTAGACTTTCAACAGTCCCATTAAAAGAAGTATGTAAATACAAAACCAAGGTTTAACCAAGTGCAAGATAAAGGACGTAGTTTTCACTTGTATAACTGCTCTAAACATTAGATATTAAAATCACTTAAAATTATGATCGCTTTTTCGACTTGCTGGAACAACCATAGCCACAAAAGTGGCCATGCTGCCATCGAGGAAATCCTTGAGCTGGGTTTCTCGCATCTTGAATTGAGTCACGGTACTCATCTGTCTAAGCTTCCAGATTATCAAGAAGCTTACAAGGATAAGAAATTTACCTGCGCTGGGGTGCACAACTTTTTCCCCTCACCTGTAGAAGTCTTAGTCGATCACCCCGATGTCTACCAGTTCACTGACAAGACGCCTAGCCTCTACCGTCAGGCTATTAATAACACCTTAAAAACCTTTGAAGTCGCCGCCTCATTTGAAGCCGAGTATATCGTCCTACATCTAGGTAGTACCAAACTTAAAAAAACCGACTGGACCAACAAATTACAGCAGCTCATTCTCGATGAGCCTGACAAACCGATATCCGAAGTCATAGAATCTAAAAAGTATCAAAAACTACTGGCTAAATTCATCAAGCGCCGCGCCAAATACACTAAAGCTTTAAGTCAAAAAGTCATTCAGTCCATCGAATACCTTTTACCCAAGGCCGAAGAATACCAATTAAAACTAGCCCTAGAATCACGCAGTCACTACGAGCAATTCCCCACCGAAGACGAGATGATCTTCATCCAAGAGCATTTTGCAGAGCATCCTTTAGTGGGCTACTGGCATGATTTTGGGCATGTTGAGCGCAAGCATCACCTTCGTCTGCTCGACCACGCAGAGTGGATACAACAAATGCAACCTTACCTCATAGGTGGTCATCTCCATGACGTTATCGCCCCACACAAAGACCACCAAGTACCGTTTACAGGAACGATTGATTACCCAAAGGTATTAGAAAGCTTCACTCCGCAAATGCCTCTCACTTGGGAACTCTCTCCTCGTCAAAAATCAGCAGACATCCTCACAGCTAAAAAACAATGGGAACAAAAATTCCCTGAGTTTTCATAGACACAATGCATCATCTCTTTAACATTTTATTAAGAGCTCTATTATGGGACGTTGTAAGTCTATTAATCATGACCATTTTAGTAAAAGTTTTAAAGTTTCTTCAAATCAACAAAGTTGATTTGAAATTGAGTATAGGTAACCGTTGTTCCTTTTACCATAAGCTGTGGCGTTCTCTTAGCGGTATGTCTATACACGCTAGCGGTCACTTCTTACTTATGGCAAAATTAACTAACGGGCTCATTATCACTAGACTTGCAACAGCCCCATTATTGACAATAAGTACAGTCTTATACACTGGCTTCTTCATTTCTAGTATACAAGCTCAGGTGAGCTTCAATCCTCAACCTCAGCTACGATCTACCCCCATTCAAGGTAATGAGGTGGTGATTGTGTACAACTCCTCCCTACCTCAATCGCAAAAGCTCGCTTATTATTACGCTGAGGCTCGCAACATCCCTACCAAACAGATCGTTGGTCTAGATTTACCTCAGGAGCAAGACATGACTCATGAGGACTACCAAACCAAACTCGTCAAACCTCTCTCGCAGACCTTTACCGCCAATAACTGGTGGTTATCACCTGAGCTAGCCAAAAACTCTTTATTAAACTTCTGCAAAATTAAACTCATCGTCTGCATCAAAGGAGTGCCATTACGCCTAAAAAATATAGAAAAAAGAGAGTTCAAAGGCACAGAATGGCTCGAGCAAACTGCTGCTTCATTGGATTCCGAGCTCAGCCTTTTGCGCGCAGGAAAAACTGAGCTTAAAGGGATTTTAAGCAACCCCTTATTCAAGGCCTTACCTTCTACTTTTAGCCAAAATGGACTCACTATGGTCGGGCGTATTGATGCTATTGATTGGCACGATTGCTACCGCATGATTGATGATGCTATCACTGTCGAGAAAACAGGACTATGGGGAACTGCCGTTATTGACACCAATCAGTCTAAAGGGAATTACAAAATCGGCGATGATTGGCTCAATGCTGTTTATCAAGAGTCACTCAAATTAGGTATCCCTAGCATCATTCACCCACATAAAGAAGTCTACAGTACCAACTACCCTCTATCTCCAGATACTGCTATTTATTTTGGTTGGTACTCTGGTAGTATCAACGGACCTTTCCTTAACCCTGATTTTAGATTTAAACGTGGAGCTATCGGCTCTCACTTGTACTCATGGAGTGCCAGCAATTTTAAACCAAACAGCAAAGCATGGACACCTAACCTCATCAAAAAAGGTGCAGCAGCAGCTCTAGGTAATGCTCATGAGCCTTACTTACACCTCACTCACCACTACTCACTTTTTTATGATCGACTACTCACTGGCGCTAGCTTTATTGAGTCAGCTTACTACGCCATGCCTGTTTTATCGTGGCAAGCCGTTGCTATTGGTGACCCTCTGTACCGCCCTTTTGCTCAAAATCCTCGCTATCAATCACCCTCAAGTTCGAGCGCTATACCCTACCGTCATCTACGTGAAATAGCCCAAAATTACAGTATTGCCGAGCAAATTGAAGAGTTACGCAAGCTCTGCACACAACACCCCAGCTACCCTATTTATTGGGAACAATTAGGCCTACTTATCCAATCTCAAGTCACAGATTCAACGATTGACAAGGAGACACAAGCCGCATGGCAACAAGCCATCAGGCTCTATAAATCTGCACCCTCACCTCAACCAAATCAACAATTACGCTTAGAGTTTCATACGATTAACTACCTAAGACAATACGGTCATAATTCCAAAGCCTTAGACAGACTCTACCAACTGCAACTCGACTATAGACCTTACCCCAAAGAGTTGGTGGCAGTAGAATCGTTGATTGAGATACTCAAAGAACACTTAGATAATATCAAAGTGAACTCTAATTACTGACTGTCAGTTCCCTTAACTGGTATCTCGATACCAGTTGGCGGTCATACCTTGCCTAAGAACAAAATCAGCAAACGAGTAGTGCAGCTGATAAGACTCGCAGAATGCTTGAGCATTCGAGAAGCCCCCTCGATGGGTGAGAGACAGCCAAAGCTTGGCTGGGCGAATCAAATACCTTATGGTATCATTAATTTTTTGTCGTGTAGTGTGACTAACTGTACAGAAGTACGTTATAAAAACAAAAAAGCCTGCGTCAATGATAACGCAGGCTTTTTGGTATAGAGAGTTTTTAGAAAAATTAAGCAGTGATACCTATTTTTTCTATAGCAGCGGTGAGCGTGTCCCAGCCATTTTCTCTTTGGGCATTGAATGCCTCTAGATAAAAAATTATTAAATCTTGATCGTAGTTAGCGAGCAACTCCTCTACTGCTGAGTCTACTTTGTCAGCAGGTAACTCCTCTGGTAATTCTTGATCGAGTGTCCCTTGTTGATGAGCAAATCCCATCTCCTCACAAAATGTAATAAGCATATCTTTCTGACCTTCCATCAACCACACTTGGCAAAGATGCTCAAGCACCATAATCGCCTGTGGGTGTTGAAATTGCTTATAGAGCCATGTAATTTGCTCTTTGACAGGTTTTTTAGAGATAAACACATCACGCACACGAGCAAGCTGGCTCATCTGCTTGATAGCAAATCTGTAACCTTCGCGGTTTTCCTCACGGAAAAACATCAACATTTTCTCCGCCAATTCTGGTGTGAGAGTTTCGTTAAAAGTTTTAGGCATTAAATAATCAATTAAAAATGAATAGCATGACCACCAGCATCTAATGTGGCTTCATGAATAGCCTCAGCCATCGTTGGGTGAGCGTGAATGGTTGCGTGGATATCTTCTTCGCAAGCTTCCATTTCAAGGGCAAGACCCATTTCTGAAATGATCTCAGTCGCATTATCACCGATGATATGCGCACCTAAGAGCTCATGATTCTCTTCACCAAAGAGAAGCTTCACAAAACCTTCTGTATCACCTGCGGCCTGAGCCTTACCGATCGCCTGGAATGGGAACTTACCTACACGGTAAGCGACACCTTCTTCCTTAAGAGCACGCTCTGTTTTACCAACAGAAGCCACCTGAGGATGACAATAGGTACAACCAGGGAAATTATTCAACTGACGTGGCTCATAACCCTCAACGAATAAACCTTCAACACATTGAACGGCTTCAAAACTAGCTACGTGAGCCAACCATGGTGGACCAGAAATATCACCTACAGCATACACATTAGGTAATGAAGTCTCATAACGTGAACCCACATCAATATAACCACGCTCCAAGAGCGGAGCTACTGCAAATTCAGGCATCACTGGCTCAACACCAATCGCAACGAGACAGACATCGGCTTTAACAATTTCTGATTTACCATCTTTTTCTACGGTGAGTTCAACACCATCAGAGACGACTTCTGTCTTAGAGACACTTGAGCCGACACGTACATCCATACCTTGCTTACTAAATGACTTGGTTAACTCTTTGCCAATTTCATCATCTTCAACAGGCAAGAGTTGGTCTTGCATTTCAATGATAGTGACCTTAGTGCCAAATGCATTATAAATATAAGCAAACTCAGTACCAATCGCTCCTGCACCTATAATCACCATAGATTTAGGTTGCTCTTCTAAAACCATCGCCTCTCTAGAGCTAATAATACGCTTACCATCAAACGGTAAATTAGGAATAGCTCTCGCCTTACAGCCTGTGGCCACAATGACATTGTGTGCAGAGTACTCAGTCACAGCGCCTTTGGCGTCTTCTACTGAGACTTTGCCTTCTTCCAAAATAGTTCCTTTGCCGAGGATATAATCGACTTTGTTCTTTTTGAACAGAAACTCAATACCACCTGCCAAACGTCCTGACACATCACGTGAACGCTTAACCACAGTCGACCAATCATAAGATAAATTATCAAAACTCAAGCCAAACTCCTTAGCCTTATGGGTTAACGCATGGTACATCTCAGCATTCTTAAGAAGAGCCTTAGTTGGGATACAGCCCCAGTTCAAGCAAGTACCACCTGCGCGCTCCATCTCAATACAGGCAACCTTCTTGCCTAGCTGTGCGCCACGAATAGCCGCCACATACCCAGCTGGACCACCGCCAACCACTAATAAATCGTAAGTATCAGACATAATTTTATGATTAAAAACTGCTCAGAGGTTGGACAAAAAAGCGGGCTATGTCAATCCATGAAAAAATAAAGTTTTGCAAACAGCAACTCATCTATTACAGTTTATTTATGAGCACATTTTCCATTCTCGAACTCAATCAATTACAAGACAATCAAGTCTCTGGGCAAGTCGCTACGCAAATTCAAAGCGTCAGCGAAAAAAAAACCAAAAACGGCAAGCCCTATCTCGAAGTCACCTTTGTCGATTCTAGTAGCTCATTCTCACTCAAAATATGGGATAATTCACCTGATTTTGACACCTTTGCCAGTGCCAGTATTGGGCAATTCATCGGGCTAGATGCCGACTGGAGCAAAGGCGACTACGGCATCGAGGCTAAGAACCTCAGCCTCTACACCATCAACGACGAGGACAAGCAAGCCTTCCTCCAATCAGATCCAGAGACGACCAGTATCCAAGAACAAGCCTGGCAGGATATCAACGAACTCGCTCAGAGCATCCAAGACCCACGCTTTAACCTCCTCTGCCAAACCCTGCTCACCAAACACGCTGACAGTTTCAGACGTGCCGCGGCTGCTAGACGTAACCATCATGCAAGACGTGGTGGGCTCATCGAGCACGTTTCACAAATGATGCGCGCTGCAGATGCCCTATGCCTCGTCTACCCAACTTGGAACCGAGACCTACTCCTCACAGGCACCCTATTCCACGACATCGGCAAACTATGGGAAAACAACTACCCCAAGGATAGCCTCACCCAAACCAGAAAAATCGAAGGCGAACTCATGGGGCATATCCCCCTTGGCACCGAATTTGTCAACCACCTCTGGAAAGAAATCCAAACCGAGCACGCAGATGTCTTTAACAGCATAGAGCAACCTAACACCCACGAGGCAAAACTCCACCTACTCCATCTCATCCTCAGTCACCACGGACAATTCGATTACGGCTCACCCGTCACCCCAAAAACCCCAGAAGCCTGGGCGCTACACTACATCGACAACATCGACGCCAAACACGAAATGAGCTGCCTCACCTACGCCGAAGCGGGACAAATTACCGAGCAAATCTATGACCGTAGATTCCCCTTGTCCGAACAAGTTAAACCCCTAGGGAAAGTGGATGGTTAAGCAGAGCTAACTAAGTGAAAAGTGAATAACTAAAAGTGAAAACGCACGCAAAGCCGCCAAGGCGCAAAGAAGAATACAAAAATAACTAGTTAAACTTTATCCTCCTTAAAAGCCTCATATATACAGCCATATCAACTCTTACAGGGTGGGTTAGGTTTCAATTTTATTGTAATTAACAACTTAAATTTGCCATTAAAATTTCCAAATAGAATATCTGGCAAATGCACATAATAAACAAAATGCTATAATTCCTAGCAATTGTACTGTTCCTTTAGATGCAAAATTTAAGGGGAATTTATACTTAGACTCTTCTTTTTGTATAATTGACTCTTTCAATTGCTTTTCAACTTTTTGTTCCTGAGTAACAAAAGTATCTGCCTTAATAACCTGTCCTATGGTAATTAGAGGCACACACAAAAAGACCATTAATAACTTAATCATTGTTTTGACGTTGTCTTAGTTTTCTTTGATAAAGAGCTTCTTGAGCTCTACAGTATTTATGATTTCGTTTAAACATTAGGTAAAATGATACGACCATATAACTAACCATAAATATAATACCCAGTGAATAATGTATCCAGCCTAATCCAAATGAGATGAGGAATGCTACAGATACAAAGAAAGCATAACTAAGAAACCATTTCAAGCCCTCCTTAGTATAGCTAAATTTATGACTATTCCATATGTATCGAGAAATTTTACTCATACTTATTTATTATTCATAACTATTTAAATCTTATTCGCTCATCTCAAGATAAAATTAGCTAAACGTAGTGGTTTTGGATGAGAAAAGGCGGCGCAAGCATATTTTGAGGGTGAGTGTAGAAGTAGCTACTCGACCCTGAAAAAATATGAGATAGCCGTCTTTTATCGCCAAAAGAGCAATTTTAAGCTAGTTCATCCAAGAGATTTTGGACGAGAACGATGCCATAGCGGAAGTTTGCCAAATGAAAATTCTCATTCGGCGAGTGGATTTGACAATCTGGCAGTGCTAGTCCTAGGAGCAGTGAGTCGGTACCTAGGACTTCTTTGAAGTCGGCGATGATGGGTATGCTACCCCCCTCACGAATCAGTACGGGCTCGGCGTTGAAGGTTTTGCGTAGTGCTTCTTGCCCTGCTTTGCCAAATTCTGAATGTGGGTCGCACATATAGCTGTTACCGCTGTGACCAAGCTCGATGTCGAGGGTGACACCTGCTGGGCAGTGTTGTTCTAGATGAGCTTTGGCTTGGGCGAGGATGATGTCTGGCTGCATCTGTGGCACGAGTCTAAATGAGAGCTTGGCTCCTGCGTTAGCTGGGATGACGGTCTTAGAGCCTTCGCCTTGGTAGCCTCCGTAGATGCCGTTGACCTCAGCGGTAGGACGTCCCCAGACGCGCTCCACGGGGGTGTAGCCTGCCTCGCCTACGAGTTCATCGACTCCAAGCAAGGTTTTAAGTGAGGTGTCGTCCATGTCTGGCACGGTCGTCCACATGTCTTTTTCCCATGTTTCAAGCTCGACCACATCGTCGTAAAACCCATCTATAGCAACCTTGCCATTGGAGTCATGCAAGCTACTGATAAGTTTGGCTACCACCTGTGCAGGGTTGGCCACCATGCCTCCGTAAAGTCCAGAGTGTAAATCAGCGTTAGCTGCGTTGACTGTAATTTCCAAGCAGGCAATGCCACGTAATCCATAACCTAGGGTTGGAGTATTTCTTGCCACCATACCTGTGTCGGAGACAGCGATAATATCGCAGGCAAACTGCTCCTTGTGTTTTTCTAAAAATGGTTTGAGGTTGGGTGAGCCGATTTCCTCCTCACCTTCAATGAGGAAAATCACGTTGACTGGTAGTTCACCCTCATGTTCATTAAGGTATTTTTCTACACCGAGAATGAGGGCTAGGTGCTGCCCTTTGTTGTCGGTGGTGCCTCGACCCCAAATTTTGCCGTCTTTGATGACGGGCTCAAATGGGTCTGAATGCCATAAATGCAGTGGGTCTACAGGTTGCACATCGTAATGACCATAGATGAGTACGGTTTTCTTGTTTGGGTCAGCCTTTGTACGTCCGACAACAATCGGGTGACCTGCTGTTGGGTAGGTCTGAGTCTCTAATCCCATACTTTCAAATTTAGCATGCAACCATGCTCCACAATCTGCGACATCTTGTTTGTACGCACTATCTGTTGAAATACTTTTAAAACGCAGATGAGTTTTAAAATCTTCTAGAGCGTTATTCCATACGTCTTCTGGGAGGGTATTGTTAGTTTGGTGCATGTACCTAGTTAAGAGTGAAAAGTGAAAAGTGAAAAGTGAAAAGTGAAAAGTGAAAAGTGGAAAGTGAATAACTAAAAGTGAAAACGCTCGCCAAGCCGCCAAGGCGCAAAGAGAAAAACACACAAACACAACTAGTTAAACTTCATCACCCTCAAACGTCTTGTAACTACAGCCCTTAAGGGTGAGCGACGCTCTGAGTAAGAGCGGGCGAATCAAAAATGAAGAGTTAAAAGTTTAAAATGCCTTGCTTTACATTTATTTAAGTTAGGTTTATTTTGCTAATTAATATGAGCATTCATCAAACTCACTTACTACAAACTAGTACTAACGGTAAAGGCACGTATAGTCTCACTCGACAAATAGAAGAGCTTGTGGCTCAAAGTGGTATCGACCAAGGAGCAATTACGATTCTAGTACAACACACGAGTGCGAGTCTTGTCCTTATGGAGAATGCGGATATTGAAGCGCGTCATGACTTGCATGCCTTTTTTGATCATTTAGTGCCTGAGGATACGCCTTATTTCACACATACTTATGAAGGTCCAGATGATATGCCCTCACATATTAGAACCGTGCTGACCCAGAGTAGCCAGACCATCCCTATTATCAATGGGCGCATGGCTCTAGGTACTTGGCAGGGCATCTTCCTGTTTGAGCATCGTGTGGCTCCACATAATCGCCGTATAGCAATTCATATTGGGGGTGTATAAGGGACTATAAATACTTGCAACTATAACTAATATCATTTAATTTTTTCTCATGTCTGATAAGCCATTCCATTTCCAAAAGCCCTTCCCTCTTGGCCCTGATAAAACTGAGTATATTTTCTTAGGTAATGAGGGTGTTTCTACCACCGAATTTAATGGTCAAGAAATTCTCCAAGTCAGTGCTGACGCCCTCACTCATATCACCAATGAAGGCATCAAAGCTATTTCATTCATGTTGCGCTCAGCTCACCTCAAGCAGGTAGCCGCCATCCTCGATGACGAAGAAGCCACAGATAACGACCGCATGGTAGCTCTAACTCTGTTACGTAATGCAGAAATTGCATCAAATGGCATCCTACCTACTTGCCAAGACACTGGCACCGCGATCGTCATGGGTAAAAAAGGGCAAAACGTATGGACCGGCATCAATGACGAGGAAGCCATCTCCAAAGGGATTTACAAAACCTATATTGAGGAGAACCTGCGCTATTCACAGACGGTACCTCTAGACATGTACGAAGAGATCAACTCCAAGACCAACTTACCTGCGCAAATTGATTTGTACGCCACACAGGGCGACAGCTACGAGTTTCTGTTCGTCACTAAGGGTGGTGGCTCTGCTAACAAGACTTTCCTCTATCAAGAGACCAAGGGCTTGCTCAATCCTAAACGCCTCAAAGAATTTTGCCTCGAAAAAATGGCAACCTTAGGGACGTCCGCCTGCCCTCCTTATCACATGGCGTTTGTCATTGGTGGTACTTCTGCAGAAGCCAACCTCAAGACGGTTAAACTCGCCTCAACTAAGTACTATGATGAGCTTCCTACCTCAGGTAATGAACATGGTCGTGCGTTTCGTGATTTAGAGCTCGAAGCAGAGCTCCTCAAAACCGCCCAAGAGGTCGGCATCGGCGCTCAATTTGGGGGTAAGTATTTTGCCCTTGATGTGCGTGTGATTCGTCTACCTCGTCATGGTGCTTCGTGTCCTGTGGGTCTTGGTGTATCGTGCTCAGCAGATAGACAAGCCAAAGGCAAGATTACTAAAGAAGGTATCTTCTTAGAAAAACTCGAGACTAACCCTGGTCAATACATCCCAGAGAAATACAAAAACTGGAAATTCAAAGGTGTCGCCGTCAATCTAGACGAAGGTATGGAAGCCACTCTTAAAACACTGAGCAAGTACCCTGTCACCACAGCACTTGCGCTAAGTGGCTCTATTATTGTGGCTCGTGACATCGCTCACGCCAAACTCATGGAGAAAATAGAAAATGGTGAGGAGCTCCCTGACTATTTCAAACAATTCCCTGTCTATTATGCTGGCCCTGCTAAGAAGCCAGATGGCATGCCTTCTGGTTCATTTGGCCCTACTACTGCAGGCAGGATGGATCCGTATGTAGCTCCATTTCAAGCCAAGGGAGCTTCGATGGTCATGATCGCCAAGGGCAATCGATCACAACAAGTCACTGATGCCTGTCACAAATACGGAGGCTTCTACCTAGGTTCTATTGGTGGCCCAGCTGCGATTCTAGCACAAAACCATATCAAAAAAGTCGAGGTTTTAGACTTTCCCGAGCTTGGTATGGAAGCTGTGTGGAAGATTGATGTCGTTGATTTCCCTGCGTTTATCATCGTGGATGATAAGGGTAATAATTTCTTTGACGGGATTAATGCCTGCGCCGCATGTACCACTAAACCAGAAGAAGAGTAGTATTAAAATATTTATATCCAACAAAAAAGCCTTCACTCATTACCGAATGAAGGCTTTTTTATTTTATACCAATCTTAAAACTAAATTAAAATTGGCATGGAGGTAGTTTGAGAAATTGATGTAATCGACTTCTTTGTCATTATTGACGCCTATAATGCCTGCTCCACTAGGTAACTGCAGATTGAACTTATTTAATATTATAAGCTAACTCCCATTCTTTGATGCTTTTTGCCATATCTGAAACTCGATCTGGATATTCAAGAGCTAGGTTATTAAGCTCATTGAAATCTTGCCTAATATTGTAGAGTTCCCACTGGCTATTTTGAGTATTAGTTTTAACTAACTTCCATTCACCATCTTTTATCACAGCTCTACCCGTGCCGTATTTCCAAAAGAGTTGTTGATAGCCCTTTCTTGGCTCTCCTCGCAGAGTGGGAACTAATGATTGACCTACTAATGGCATAGTTTTCTTGCCTCTAATTTCAGCTGGATATTCACCTTTGGCTAGCTCCATAAATGTAGGCAAAAAGTCCATAACATGACCTACTTCTTGACTAATTGTGCTATGCTTAATGACTTTAGGCCATGAAATAATAAGCGGAGTACGCACACCTCCATCTAAAGTATTAGCTTTATAGTCTCTTAAAGGAGTATTACTAGCCATCGCCCAACCACGACCTAAAGCCCTATAACTTTCTACTGGACCTGCTGGTATCGAAACATCTTGGTCTACTATTTCTGCACAAGCACCATTATCTGACAAGAAGATAACTATTGTGTTATCATATTTACCTATGTCTTTAAGCTTCTGTAATACTTTACCTATACCTTGGTCCATTCTATCTACCATAGCAGCATAAACCGCCATTTTATAAGATTCATCAGCTTGTTCATCCTTAGTTAATTCATTCCATGCCTTAACTCTTTTATTACGTGGAGGTAGTACTGTGTCAGTCGAAACCAAACCTAAATCTTTGATTCTCGCTAACCTTTGCTCTCTTAATTTATCCCAACCTTGCTTGTAGGTATTTTCATATTTTTTAATATCCTCTGGCCAAGCATGAAGGGGATAATGCGGTGCTGTGTATGCTAAGTATAACAAAAATGGTTGTTCTTCATTTTTGTACTCTTCTAATCTATCTACGGCATAATTTGAAAATACATCTGTGGTATAAAAGTCTTTATCTTTAGGTACATAGTTAGATATAGCCTTGTCTTCTATTCCCCATTTTCTTGATTTATTAGCTTTGACCATTTGTGGCTTTCTACCTGGCATAGGCTCACCCTCTTTAGCGTCTATACCTGGATTCCAGAAATTACAGCAACCATCAAGTAATCCTGTATATCTATCATAGCCAACTTGCGTAGGATGGGTACTACCTTGATGCCATTTACCTGTCATAATAGTTCGGTAACCAGAATTTTTTAAAATTTCAGCAAAAGTAGGTTTCCCATTAAATCCTCTACCAGGGTAATGCCCTGTATGTAGAGCTAACCTACTAGGCCCACACTTAGCATTATTATAAAAATTAGTAAAATTGAGGCCTTGTTGAGCCAGTTCATCTATATGAGGTGTTTTTATCTCACCTCCATATGCTCCTATATCTGAATATCCCATATCATCAGCTAAAATCAGTACAATATTAGGCCTATCTTCTGCATGAAGGTGCCTACACAAAAAGCTGACGAATATAATTATAAAATAAAAAAGGTTATTCATATTAACCATTACCATATAAGGTAATATGTATTAACTTCAATTCAAATTTACCTTTGACGCTATTTGAATGCTAAATAGACGCATTTTCCAATTATTATGATGAGTTCTTTTCACAAAAAAAGCTCTTACTCATAATAGAGTAAGAGCTCTTATAAGTTTGAACACATGGCTCAACCTTAACTATTAATCAAGTTCAGCTACAGGAAGGTTAGCTACAGCCTCACGTGTCGACTCTGCAAGTGGTGTTGATAGGTAACGTTCAGTAGATGAGGCGGCTATCACGACGATGTTCTTGCCTGCCATTTCTGGACGTTTGGCTACTTGGAGTGCTGCCCAAATGGCGGCACCTGTTGAGATACCTGCTGGGAATCCCTCTTGGCTTGCTAGAATTTGAGCGGTTTCAAAGGCGTCTTCGTTAGTGACTTTGATGGCTTCATCAATGATATCTACATTGAGGTTAGCTGGGATAAATCCTGCTCCAATACCTTGGATTTTGTGCGGTCCTGGGCCTTCACCTGAGATGACGGCACTGTTTTCTGGCTCAACTGCAATCGTGTGTAAGTCTGTGCGAGATTTGAGGACTTCTGATACACCTGTGATGGTACCACCTGTACCTACACCGGCGATAAACACATCGATGTCTGCGCCTAAGTCTTGCCAAATTTCTTCGGCAGTGGTTTCTCTGTGCACTTGTGGGTTCGCTGGATTGTCAAACTGGCTAGGACCAAATGAGTTGTCTGTTTCTGCTAAAATAGCTTTGGCTTTGGCAATCGCTCCGCCCATGCCTTTGGCTGCTGGAGTGAGGACAATCTCTGCACCAAGCATACTCAAGAGGACGCGGCGCTCAATAGACATACTCTCTGGCATGGTGAGGATGCATTTATAACCCTTAGCACGTGCTACAAAAGCAAGTGCGATACCTGTATTTCCTGAAGTCGCTTCAACCACTGTACCGCCTGGTTTGAGTGTGCCATCTTTTTCGGCTGTTTCGATCATGGCACGACCAATACGGTCTTTGACACTGAAAAGTGGGTTGAAAAATTCTGCTTTTACATAAATATTTGCTACTCCGTCCTTGTTAAGCTCACCTAATTTGATGAGTGGAGTACGCCCAATAGTTTCGACGAGGTTGTTTGCGATCATAGTGTGTATAGGAAAAGGTAAAAACTGAGTTTTGTCAATAATGCTATTGTTACAAGCTGTATGACAATATAGTTAACTAACTGACTCTCAAGAGTAGCGCATTGGCAATGGCTAGTGCTTGAGTATGGCTGAGCGCTACTTCTGCGTGAATTTGTGTAGAATAATTGGCTTTAAATCTCTCGCTGAAACTGACTGTAGGTTTACCCAAATGGTCGTGTCTAATTTCCATATCATGAAAGCGCAATACCTCGCCTATACCGCAGCCTAGGGCTTTAGAAATCGCTTCTTTAGCAGCAAAGCAAGAGGCAAAGGATTCATACTGTTTAACGCCTTTACCTAAGCAGTAGTCTTGCTCGTGTTTGGTGTAGACTTTGTCGAGGAAGGCTTGACCTTGTTTCTCGATGGCTTGTTGGATGCGTTCTACCTCAACAATATCATTACCGATACCTATGGCCTCTATATTTTTGTTAGTTGGGAGCATCCACATCATGATATTAAGAAGGTTTGTCTATGATTTAAACTACATACACACTCATCACTAAGCGAATAATAGCCATTAAGGCAAATAATACCATCAATTTATCAAAGAGTGACTGTTTGCAAATCATAAGCAGCTTCTTACCTAGGAATAGCCCCGCTATCATGATGGGACATAAAATAGCATCAATGAGTAAAGTATCTTGAGACATGAAATTTAATTGAGCATTGAGTGGTAACTTAAGTAGATTAATCAAGAGGAAAAACCGCACAGATATACCCATGAGCTCTAATTTGGGAAAGCTCTTGGCCACTAGATAGAGCTTGATGACAGGGCCTGCCGCATTAGCGATAGTCGTGGCAACCCCACCACCAAAACCTGCAATAAAGTTAAAAGTGCGACGTTTGAAGAAGCTTTCTAACTGCTGTGGTTTGACACTCTTGAGCACTTGAAAGATAACCATGACAGCGATGATACCTGCCACCATAAGCTTGGCTTGGTTATCATTCATTAAGCTTAGACAGATGTAACCGCCCGCTATACCTAATAAGCTCGGAATAATCAGTGGCAAGACCTGTTTCCATGAGCCGCCTAGCTTGGCGTATATCTTATACGAGACTAAATCTGAAACGATGAGGATAGGCAGCATCACTCCCACACCTGCTTTACCAAATAAGTCGGCAAATATTGTAACCGCAATCAGTGATATACCTGAAAATCCTGATTTAGAAACACCTATACAAACTGCGGCAAACACTAACCACAACCATTGAGATTGGGTAAGGTCTAAGAACATAACCTATCTTGATTATTTATTAGCTACAGCGCCACGACTAGTACTAAGCACCTCATTTTTCTCATTGAGGATGGCTCGCTTGGCTTGGTAAGGATCATTGATATCGCAACTAGCAAATGACATGATTACGACTCTCTCCCCTACTTTGATAAGATGAGCGGCACCACCATTGATGATGATATCACCTGTACCTGCTGGGCCTTGTTGAGCATAGGTTTCAAGGCGAGCACCAGTAGTGATTGAAGCCACTAATACTTTCTCTCCAGGAATAAGACCAACAACCTCCATAAGGTCTTGTGGGATTTCGATGCTTCCTTCGTAGTCTACATCACCTGTGGTTATACAAGCTCTATGGAGCTTCGATTTTAAAAGTTGAACTAGCACGTGTTTAAAAAAATGAAACTGCTATGCAGTAACCAGGAGTAAAATAATAATGATAAAATGGTGCACCCGACAGGAGTCGAACCTGTAACCCCCTGATTCGTAGTCAGGTACTCTATCCAATTGAGCTACGGGTACACTTAGATTTTATCAATGTGTGGGCATGGTTTACAGCTGAGAAAACATTTAGTCAAGTTGTTAATTTATATTTTTGCAGAAAAAATCGCTATAAAAAATTCTCATTAGCTTCATCTTGCATTCATATGATAATAAGTTTATTTCTCTTTTATGCAATTTGACCTTATCACTACTGATCTTGCTCAGCAAATCATAGGCCAAGCCACATTGGACTCGCCTGTCAAAGAGCTCATGTTGCAATCATCTATAGGTCATAGATTAGCTATTGATATCCATGCTCAACGTGACCTCCCTCCCTACCATCGAGTGATGATGGACGGGATTGCCTTACCCAGTGCTAATCTAGCTCAACTAAAGCAATCAGGACTCACCATCAAAGCCGCTCACTGCGCAGGAGAGCCTGCCCCCAAATTCAAGCTTGAGAGTCATCAAGCCTTTGAAGTCATGACAGGTAGTATTTGCCCCGAAGACTGCGATATCATTATCCCTTATGAGCAAGTGCATTTCAAAGATGGTTGCGTGTATTTAAATGATGATGCTTCTATTGTAGATAGTGTTTGCTGTGTTGACCAAGCGTCCACCATACAAACATCCACAACACAAACAGTCACACCATCTCGCTACATCCATCAGCAAGCGAGTGATTATCAGCAAGGCGATTTATTACTAGCCAAAGGAACTCTGATTAATTCGACACATATTGCCGTATTAGCCAGCGAGGGATACACCCAAGTGCCAGTTATCAGCGCACCCAACATTTGCCTAATTTCAACAGGTGATGAATTAGTAGAAATAGCCACTAGCCCTCAAGCATTACAAGCGCATCAGATACGCAGATCTAACCAACCCATGTTGGAGTCTTTACTAAATAAGCTCCTACCTAAGAGCTCGATTGAATCATTGCACTTAGCTGATGATGCTCAGGTGATTCAACAACAACTGGAACAGCAATTACAGCAATCTGATATTATCTTGATCACAGGAGGCATCTCCAAAGGTAAAAAAGACTGGATTCGTAGCTGCCTTGAATCACTAATTGGCGCTCCTGATTTTCATGGGATTGCTCAGCGCCCAGGTAAGCCTCTAGCCTTTTGGTCACCACAGAACAACCCACATCAAACCGCTGTACTTGCCTTACCGGGTAATCCTGTTTCTGTGATTACTTGCTTTCATGAGTACGCCTTGAGCTTGCTTAAATCTTATTTGCCTGAATCACTCACACAGACGCCTATTTATGCGTCACTCAGCCAAGAGTTTCATTTTAAGCCTAACCTCACTTGTTTTCTCCCTGTGACTCTTAACTATGATAGCGACAAGCAGCACTACTTGGCACACCCAGAGTCGGTGCATAACTCTGGTGATTTTGCCTCATTAAGTCGCAGCACTGGTTATATCCAATTACCACAAGAACTCTCCACTTACCCAAAAGGAATGCTTGTTAAATACACACCTTGGCTTTAATAGTTTCTTTTAAGATTTTTCTACTTACTTTTTATTATGCATTTGAATTTACTAACCATTATTATCCTCATTAGCACGATTGTGTTATGGAAATTAGATATTATAGCGACTCTGCTCAATTTGGGGCGTTTTACTATCGCTATTCCCGATTGCTTAAAAAACCACTACAAGCCAAGCCACTGGGCCAAAACCAAGCTGTATTTAAGCACGAATTACAAGATGCATATCTTGTCTTCGTCTGTTAGCTTAGCTGCTTTTTTAGCTTTTTGGGCACTGGGTGGATTTGGCTGGGTGGAGTACCTACTCAATGATTGGACGAGCTCTATACAATCAGAGTTTTGGAAAGATGCTGGGTACAATTTAGGCTTTGTGGCTGTTTTATCCTTATTAAGTTCGTTGATTTCGACACCATTTAGCTTGCTGTCCACCTTTGGTATTGAGCAACGCTTTGGATTCAACCGCACCACTATTAAGACTTACATCCTTGATATGGTTAAAGGCTTGCTCCTTTCCATTATCTTAGGTGTGCCTGTACTACTTGGTCTGATTTGGATTTTAGAGAGTGTGAATTATGCTTGGTTTTGGGCATGGCTATTTCTCACAGCCTTACAACTGATTCTCACCTACCTTGCTCCCGTGGTGATTATGCCTCTGTTTAACAAATTCACCCCCATGCCAGAAGGTGAGCTCAAAACAGCAATTGAAGCCCTCGCAATCAAAGCAGACTTCCCGCTGACTCAAGTCATGGTGATGGATGGATCTAAACGCAGTAGTAAAGCCAATGCTTTCTTTACCGGTTTTGGCAAAGCTAAAAAAATTGCTCTATTTGATACCCTCATTGAAAAGCACAGCACCGAAGAGCTCATTGCTATCCTCGCTCATGAAATTGGGCACTTTAAGAAAAAACATATCATCAAAGGTATGATTTCAGGTATGATCAAGTCATTGATTATTTTATACTTTCTCGATTTGTGCACTGATGTCTCTAGCCCTGTCGCTGAGATGCTGCATCAAGGCTTTGGCATGAGTGAGCCTAAGCTCATTAGTGGTTTAGTCTTCTTTAGCATGTTACTAAGCCCTATTCAGGCTATATTGAGTGTGTGGAGTAATTATGGCTCACGTAAGCATGAGTACGAGGCTGATGCCTATGCTTGCCAAATCACAGGCCATCCTGAATACCTAATCTCAGCTCTCAGCTCTCTCTCCTCAGATCAGATGAGCCACCCTAATCCGCATGCATTGCGTATTTGGTTAGATTATTCTCACCCACCTGTAGCTGAGCGTATCGCCGCTATGGAAAGTCTTAATGCTTAATATTCATCCCCTAAATATCTATGAAATTTATTACTCCTTTCTTATTTTTATTGAGCTTTTTCCATGCGATAACTGCTGGAGAAATCACCGTTTCCACTACAGCCAGCAAATCACTAGTTCCTAATTATCTAGAATGGTCACTACAGATTAAAAGTATCAAACCCAGCTTAGACGAAAGCCAAGCCGAAGTGGTCGAGCAACTTAATGCTCTAATTAAAGTCCTTGATGAACTCAATATCGCTGCTGAGGATAGAGCTATGCAGCATTTTTTACATGGTAAAAATATGGTTTATGATAACAAAGCTCGCAAGCAAGTGCAAGACGGGTTCTACAGCAGCCGTAACCTACAATTTAAACTCAGAGACACTAAGGCTTACACCACCGTGCTAAAGAAACTGTTAGTATTAGACGAGGTCACTATTCAACGTGTGAACTTTAAAAGCTCACATGTAGAAGCCACCAAAGAATCTTTGCTCATTGAAGCTCTAAAAGCCTCTAAAATTAAAGGAGAAAAAATGGCTAACGCCTTAGATATGTCACTAGGTAAACCGCTACTCATCAATGAGGGGCTTCACTATAACCCTAAGAGCTATCAATTAAGCCATTCTGACGCTTTTGCAGCTCGTACAAGCTCACTTAGCGAAGACAATTCTACTGCCTTACAAGCTATCCAAGTTGACGTTAGTGTAACTGTCGTCTACGAAACGACTGGCAAATAAAATATATCAGCTCATTAATTCAACATCTAAACGCAATAAAGCCACGGATAGTTTATCCGTGGCTTTATTTATTCAGAGGTATTGCCGCCTATTTAGCCCTGTGGTTGAGCCTCTACTTGGGCTTGCTGAGAATTGTAAGTCGACTTAATACGTAAATCTCTAAGCTGCTTGAAATCAACTGTGGCTGGTGAATCACTCATAAGATCCATACCCTTGTTGTTTTTAGGGAATGCGATGACCTCACGAATCGACTGCTCACCACAGACAAGCATGGTTAAGCGGTCTAAACCAAGAGCTAAACCACCATGAGGAGGCGCTCCATAGCTGAACGCTTTGAGGATGTGACTGAACATTAATTCCTGTTCTTCTTTATCAATGCCTAGAGCTTCGAACATCTGGCTTTGTAAATCTTGTTCATGGATACGGATTGAACCGCCACCTAATTCGTGCCCGTTGAGCACGACATCGTAGGCTTGCGCTCTAACACCTTCGTAATCACCTGCTTTGAATTTCTCCAAATCAACATCAAGTGGACGGGTGAATGGGTGATGCACTGCATGCCAGCGGCTAGTTTCCTTGTCATACTCAAGAAGTGGAAATTCAGTCACCCAAAGGAAGTTGTTGTCTGTATTACCCTCGAGTAGACCTTGCATCTGCGCCACAGCTAAACGGATGGTACCGAGCACGTTACAGACTGATGACCAATCATCGGCACCAAAGAGGATTAAATCACCTGCTTCGATATTGAGTTTTTCTTTAAGAGCGGTGAGCTCCTCTGGAGTGAAGAATTTAGTAATCGGTGAGCGCCATGTATCAATCTCCTCTCCTCTTACTTGGATGTAAGCGAGACCTTTGGCTCCGTTTTCTTGCGCGAGTTGAGTGAGTTTCTCTACTTGGCCTGTTGAGATATTGGCAAAGCCCTTAGCATTAAAGGCTTTAATCACACCTCCTCTTTTGAGAGCACCTGAGAACACTTTGAATTCAGAAGTGGCAAACACATCACTAATATCAACGAGCTTGAGGTCAAATCTAGTGTCAGGCTTGTCACTACCGTAAGTGTTCATAGCATCTTGGTAGGTGATTTGCTCAAAGCTCTTAGGTATTTCCACACCTAGAGATTTTTGGAAGACATTGGCAAGCAGACCTTCGACGAGCTCAATCATCTCCGCTTGGTTGATGAATGAAGCCTCCATATCTACCTGAGTGAATTCAGGTTGTCTATCTGAACGTAAATCTTCGTCCCTGAAACAACGGGCAATTTGAAAGTATCTCTCTATACCACTCACCATGAGTAACTGTTTGTACTGCTGAGGAGCTTGTGGTAGTGCGTAGAACTTGCCTGCTTGCAAGCGTGATGGCACGAGGAAGTCACGTGCTCCTTCTGGAGTTGATTTAGAAAGAATGGGTGTCTCTACTTCGAGGAACTCTTGCTCGTCTAAATAGTCACGTAGAGCCTTGCTGACTTTGTGACGTAGCTTGAGGTTGCGAGTCAAACGTGGACGACGTAAATCGAGATAACGATAAGTCAGGCGTAAATCTTCGTTAGACAGTTCTTTGTCTAACTGAAATGGTAGCACCTCTGCTTTATTAAGAATCACCAATTCTTGCGCCACGAGCTCTACCTCACCTGTAGCAATCGCATCATTGGTGGTATCTACCTCAGCTGTTTTGAGACGCTTTTCCACAGTACCTGTGACTTGAATCACGTCTTCTTCTCTGAGTTGATGAGAAATTTTGGCAAGCTCAGCATTATCCTCTGGTTTGAACACTACTTGAGTGATGCCCTCACGGTCACGTAAATCAATAAAAATAACGCCACCATGATCACGAGATGACTGCACCCAACCTACGAGTGTCGCCTGTTGATTTTCATCCGTAGAACGAATTTCATTACAATGATGGGTACGCATAAATTTCATGGCTTTATTTATTTAAGAGTGTTTTTGGGTATTCTAAATTGACTTCATTAGCTCTCTTGCTTTTAATACAAAGAACTAGCAATACGATAAGGAGTGTTTTACCTACACAAAGCCTTAGTTTTTTGCAAGCCACATTTATAGCTATTATGCCTAATTCTGACTTTACCCCTTTCGATCAAGATTTCTTAAATTTTGAGATTCTCAATAAAAAAATTAGTGATTGGGCGGTTATTTATGACTTTGAGCTGCAGTATGCTTGGCAGCTATTAGAATTGCAAAACCTCATCTTTAAGGATGTTAAAGCCACAAGACTCGAGGGGTCTATAAGCCCAAATGCCCATATCGAAGGCAGTCTCATTCATCTAGGCGAAGGTTCTACTATTTTACCAGGAGCCTATATCGAGGGCAAAGTGAGCATTGGCAAAAACTGTAAGATTGGTCCTAATTGCTATATCAGAGGTAATACCAGTATCGGCGACAACTGTCGCATTGGTCAGTCGGTAGAAATTAAAAATAGCTGGATTGGTAACCACACTAATGTAGGGCATTTAAGTTATGTCGGGGATTCTGTACTCGGCCATCAGGTTAATTTTGGAGCGGGAACCTCCATTGCAAATCTGCGCCATGATAAAAAAGAGCAGAAAGTAAAGCTCAACGGTCAACTTATCGACACAGGTATGCGCAAGCTGGGCTCTATGATTGGTCATGGAACTAAAACCGGCATCCACACTTCTATTTACCCTGCAACGCTGGTTGCACAAGACACTCTAACCCTACCCCAAGGGATTATTAAATAATCAACTTCCTTGGAGGAGGTATTTTAGATGAGGCTCATACAAGCGAGGCTCAAGTAAAAATGAGTCATGCCCTTTATCCGAATGCACGGTAATATGGGTGACATCTATATCCTCATCCTCTAGGTGCTTCACAATTTCTGCTTGCTCTTCAGGGAAGAAGCAGAAATCTGAATCAATAGAAAAAATGATGTACTTGTGCCCTGCTGCTTTTGATGCTGTTAACAACTCTGCTGGAGTATTAAAACCTGCTTCTTTTACTGGGTCATAGTTAGACCACATATCAATAATACGCAGGTAAGTATTAGCATCAAAGCGCTTCACAAATTTTTTACCTTGGTGGAGCATATAACTTTGGATATTATCCTGCAATGGATACCAAGCTAGGCGCTTTTCATCAGTGACTAATTTTTGACTAGCTCGACTTTCTAAAGCATCTAAATGCACAAACGTTTTGTGCGAAATCATGCGTGCTAGAGCTAAACCGTAAACAGGTAACTCTTGGTTGTTGTGGTAATGACCTGAATTAAAATGTGGGTCATTCTCAATAGCCATAATTTGCTCAAATAAAATCAAGCGTGTCAGTGCTGTAGTTTTGAAACCTGAGCAAAATAAACTTACTTTGCGCACATTGTCTGCATAAGTCGTCGCATAACTAAGAGCTATTAATCCACCCACTGACGGCCCAATAACGGCCTCAAGTTGATTAATACCCAAAGATTGAACTAAATCATGAAAGGCATTCACTTGATCAATGATACGAAT
The DNA here is from genome assembly GCA_002387565.1 of Akkermansiaceae bacterium UBA4589. Classification (GTDB taxonomy): domain Bacteria; phylum Verrucomicrobiota; class Verrucomicrobiia; order Verrucomicrobiales; family Akkermansiaceae; genus UBA4581. The sequence goes on from DGJT01000032.1 coordinate 92,641, forward strand.
TTGAGGAAAATCTCCTCCGTATGGTTGCTTAGTTTCAGGATTAGTACTACGTGGTCCTGTACTGCCGTAACAACCTCCTAAGTAGTTGGCACATATCACAAAATACTTATCTGTATCAATAGCTTTGCCTGAACCGACTAAGCCATCCCACCATCCTTGGTGTAATTCTTCAACCCATAATTCTTGGTCTTCACCTCCTATACTTGAGCATTCCCCTGTTAGTAACTGAGTTCCAGAGAGCGCGTGACAGACTAGAATGGCATTATCCTTGGCCGCATTGAGCTCGCCCCATGTTTCATAGGATAACTGAGGCGAATTCAAATAACCGCCCTCATGTAGAGAAAATATAGAATTAAGTTTAAAAACTTTCATATAAAGAAGAGACTTACAATTAACAAAGCCACAAGGAAATTTAAAGCCTTTTAAACTATAAATCACACTTGTTCTGCACAGGTCGCTACATTCGCATTAAATATAGGCAAGAAAAACTCATTTTCAACATTTACAAAGCCGGTTCTTTGTCCTATGAATTCTCCACGTTTATATAAACATTATGTCAAATTACCGAATTCTTGTATCTGATCCTATTTCTGATAAAGGCGTGAGCGCCTTAGCTGACACACCAAACATAAGTGTGGATGTGAAAACTGGGCTATCTCCTGAAGAGCTTCTTGCTATTATTGCGGACTACGATGGCCTTATCGTTCGCTCTCAGACTCAAGTAACTGCAGAGGTACTTGCTGCAGCCACTAAATTAAAAGTAGTCGGTCGTGCTGGTGTTGGTGTTGATAATATTGATAAAGAAGCAGCGACTAATCATGGTGTGATTGTGATGAACACTCCAAGTGGTAATACTATTTCTACCGCTGAGCATGCGTTTTCTTTGATGATGTCACTAGCTCGTAATATTGGGCACGCTCATAGCTCTATTATGGAAGGCAGATGGGATCGCAAAAAGTATCAAGGAGTTGAACTCTATAAAAAGCGTCTTACTATTTTAGGTATGGGTCGAATTGGTACCGAGTTTGCCAAGCGAGCACAAGCATTTGGCATGGAAGTCACCGCTTATGACCCATTTCTCACTCAAACACGTGCTGATTCGCTTAAAGTTCAATTAGCGAGCACTGTAGAAGAAGCTCTAACTGACGCTGACGTCGTCACCATGCACATCCCTCTCACCGAAGAGAGCAAACACATCATCAACAAAGATCGTCTTCCTCTATTAGCTAAAGGAGCTCTCATTGTTAACTGTGCTCGTGGCGGACTGATTCATGAAGATGATTTAGCCGCAGCTATTGAATCAGGTCATATTGGAGGTTGCGCCCTCGATGTGTATGAAAATGAACCACCTAATATTGAAGATGCTATCTTCCAGCAAGGTAAAACCGTATTTACTCCACATTTAGGAGCTTCAACCAATGAAGCTCAAGAAAACGTGGGTATCCAAGTAGCTGAGCAAGTAGGAGCCTACCTTTCGACTGGTTCAATTACAAATGCGATTAATATGCCTAACCTTGATGCTAATACTTATCAAGCTGTAGCTCCTTACCTACAGTTAGGCAAAGCTCTGGGTATTTGTTTGGCTAAGCTCGGACCTAAGCAAGTAGACACTATTAATATTAGTTACTATGGTTCTGTGTCGCAACTTGATACCGCGATGGTATCTCGTGAAATTTTATCACAGTATTTAGGTTCAGCTCATAACGATGCGCAAGCTAACCTCATCAATGCTCCTGCTGTAGCTAAAAACTTAGGACTTAATGTCACTGAATCATTACTCGCAGAACCTCAAGATTACCATGAAATCATTCAAGTAACGATTACTAAAGGCGATGAAAGGTATAGCCTCTCTGGTACTCTTATTGGCAATCAACCACGTATCATCTCTATTGATCAGCACTCTATTGAAATTCCTATCACTGGACACTTCATCGTCGTTGAAAATGATGACAGACCTGGTATTGTAGGTTCTATTGGCCTCACTTTAGGTGAGCAAAAAATAAATATTGCTAATATGGCTCTTAGTAGAAGCCGCAAAGGTAATAGCGCTCTTTGTATCTTAGAATTAGATCAATTACCTGAAGAAGTGCTTATCGACAATATCAAAGAAATTGGAGGCATTAGCTCTGTCCAGCTCATTACTCTATAATCTGGATAAAAAAAGATTGATTATATTTCTAATTAGGCTTTAATCACTACTTATGAAATCTTTAATTTATTTAAGTTTAGTTGTTTTGATGACTGTTGCTCATGCTGATATTCAAGCGCCTCCTGGAGAGCGTCATGGTGCAAGTACAAAACTCGGTCGAGCCCTAAGTAATATTGTTGCGGGATTAGCTGAAGCACCGCAATATACTCTTTCTAATATTGATAACGGTAATTTCATGGCTACTACTACAACTGGAATTGGTCGTGGATTAAAGCGTGTCGGTTTTGGCGTATTTGAGCTAGTAACTTTCTTTGCTCCAACTAATCATGGTACTTATAAGCCTCAATATCAAAAATATATCATCTTTGGTGCAGACCAACATATCAGCCATAATCCTGACTTTGGCTATACTGAATACCCTATTGTGCTCGACATTGATGCCTACTACAAAGACTAAATAACTGTCTTTATTGTTCATGAAATCTGTCTTTTTTCACTTACTCTCTGGAGTATTTTTGCTTGCGAGTACTTTTGCTGTGGCTCAGGAAACTCGAATTTGGACAGCAAGTGACGGAGAGAGAACTTTTGAAGGCCTTTACGTTTATCACAAAGAAGATGTAGTTTGCCTGGCAGACAAATTAGGCAAAGAATTTACTATTCCTATCGATAAAATAAGTATAGCAGATAGAGTTTGGCTAAGGAAAAAAAAGTATGAACAACGTGGAGAAAAATCTCCTCAAGCTATTGATTCACTTCGTTTTGATGACGATATAGATACTATCTTAAATAAATTAGAAAACTCTAATTTATTTACTTTAAAAGGCTCTGAGCCTAGCTCTATTGAAGACATCAACAAAGCTTATCAGCTTAAAACAAGTGTCGGTCAAGCTAACTTAAATTTATCAATATTTTTAGATACATTGAATGTACTAGGGGCTGTACAATTATCAAGCGATACACCTTCTGATTTAGAATCCATTAAATCTGACTGGGAAGCTTGCAAAGAGCTATTTACTGAATTAGCTGGATCTCCTCAAAAAAATCAAGGTTTCCCTTCTTCCCAAGACCTTAAAGATAATGAGAATCACTGGGTCACTAGTGAATGGAAAACAAAAAGCAACCAACACTTGTTATTAGCTATTACTTTAAATAAAGAAGGTGAAGCCATTATTGAAGCTAGAATTCTTCCTATTGTTGATGGGGAGACTGTGGGCAACCCAGAGTTTCTAGCTCAGATTAAAAATAATCTGACATCTTAATGGTTTTAGCTAAACTCAATAATGAAGCAGAGATATTCACATCTCTACAAGGTGAAGGCCACAGCATAGGAAAACCTTCGATTTTTATTAGGTTATCTAATTGTAATCTACATTGCCATTGGTGCGACACAGATTATACCTGGAATTGGGATAATACACCTTGGGCTCATATAAATGATGCCAAGAAAGATTATAAAAAATTTAATAAGAAAGATCATCAAATCCACTTATCTCCAGAAGAGTTAGCTGAAAAGATACTAAAATTACCCACCCAAAATATTATCATTACTGGTGGAGAGCCTCTGCTGCAACAAAAAGAAATTATAGCATTTGTTTCCATTTTAAAAAAGGCAGATACCAATCGCTCTTTTGAAATTGAAACCAATGGCACCATCAAACCTTCCACTGAACTCATTGACTGTATTGATCAATTTAATGTATCACCGAAATTAGCTAACTCTCTAAACCCTGAAAATAAAAGGATTGAGCCCAAAGCTATCCAAGTATTTCTAAATTCCAACAAAGCTTACTGGAAGTTTGTTATGGATACTGAACAGGATTTAGAGGAGATTAATGAGCTTGTAGCTGCCTACAAACTACCCAAAAATCGAGTTTATTTAATGCCCCAAGCAACCACTAGAGAAGCTCTTGAAAAAAAGCAAAATCAATTAGTCAAAGCTTGCGTTAATCTAGGATATTGCTATAGTCACCGCCTACACGTCATGTTCTGGGGTGATACAAGAGGTGTGTGACCTACTCGCTATTTACCATGTTAAAAAAAAGATTAGTTAAAAGTACTGATTTAATCAATAATGACCCAGAATCGACAGAAAATCATTTAAACAAAATTATGAATGTTACTTCCCATAATCATTTAACTCAAAACTTTCTGAGTGAACAAGTTTCATTCAGTGGTGAACTTAACTTTGAAGGTGAACTTGTTATTAATGGTAATTTTAAAGGGTCGCTAACTTCAAACGACGGGTTTTTAGTAATTGGGGAATCAGCTATTATCGAAGCTGATATCTCAGTAAAAGAGATCGTCATTTATGGCAAAGCAATTGGAAACATAAAAGCTTTGGAAACTATTACAGTTCATGAAGCGGCTATGATTACAGGTGACATGAGCGCTCAAAACATATCCATTGATAATGGTGCTCAAATTTCAGGAAAATTAGAAATCCAAAGTAAACAAGGGTTTACTAATTATTCTAATGATATTTCAACTGAAGAATTAGAAGCTAGTCATAGCTAAATTCTATTCATCATAGTTTTTATTGAATTATCATATGGCAACTCTTGACTTACAGAGCCAAATCAAGCTCCTCAAGAAAGAAAAAAATGCGCTTATTCTAGCTCATAATTATCAAATTGGGCCACTCCAAGATATTGCTGATTATGTAGGAGACTCACTGGGGTTAGCTTATGAGGCACAAAAAAGTGATGCTGATGTTATTGCTTTTTGCGGTGTTCACTTTATGGCTGAAACAGCTAAAATTGTAAACCCAGATAAGATTGTTGTCTTGCCTGACTTAGACGCTGGTTGCTCACTTGAATCTTCTTGTCCAGCTCCTGACTTACAAAAATTCATTGATGACAATCCTGAGAAAGATTATTTCGTAGTTGCGTATATAAACTGCTCAGCTGGAGTTAAAGCGATTGCTGATGTTATTTGCACCTCAGGTAATGCGGTAAAAATTGTCAACCAAGTTCCTGAAGATCGCAATATTCTATTTGTACCTGATGCCAATCTTGGTGCTTGGGTGATTGAACAAACAGGACGCCCTATGGATTTATGGCAAGGTAGCTGCTATGTGCATATGGAATACACCGCTGACTCCATTCAAAGTATCAAAGATAAACACCCAGAAGCGTTGCTTGTGGCTCACCCTGAATGCCCAACAGCGGTACGCTTGTTAGCTGATGAAGTCTGTTCGACAGAAAAAATGATCAGCTACTGTAAGAATAATGATACCTCGACCTTTATCATTGCTACGGAAAACGGCATGCTTCATCGTCTTGAGAAAGAATGCCCAGACAAAACCTTTATTCCTGCACCCACACATAATTGCGCTTGTTCAGAATGCAAGTTTATGAAACTTAATACTTTAGAAAAACTTAGAGATTGCTTAGCCAATTTAAGCCCTCAAGTTGCTATCACTCCAGAGCTTTGCCAGCAAGCAGAAGCCTCTTTGCTTAAAATGTTAGAACAATCAAAATAAATACCATCATGAGCACTCAAAAATTTGCCAAAATTATTAGTACAGGTAGTTACGTACCAGAGAAGGTTCTCACTAATACAGATCTATCTAAACTGGTTGATACTACCGATGAATGGATCACAACCCGTACAGGCATAAAAGAGCGCCGTATCGCTACCGATGAGCAGTCCACCTCTGATCTCGCGACGCAAGCCGCTAAAAAAGCCCTTGATTCTGCTAATTTAGATGCCGCAGAACTAGATCTGATTATTGTGGCTACTATTACGCCTAATACGTTTACCCCTTCAACAGCTTGTTATGTTCAAACTAATTTAGGAGCTAAAAATGCTGTGGCTTTTGATATCTCAGCAGCGTGTTCTGGCTTTATTTTTGCTATGGATATGGCGCGTAATTTCATTGAAAACGGCACTTATGAGCATGTTCTTATCATTGGTGCTGAAAAACTATCTACCTTTGTCAACTGGGAAGACCGTAACACTTGCGTACTCTTTGGTGATGGTGCTGGAGCTGCAGTCATTTCAGCTACGGAAGATAGTAGTAGCCGAATCCTTTCTAGCCATGTTGGCTCTGATGGTACTTACACAGATTTGTTGAAAATTGAAGGCGGTGGCTCAGCCTGCCCTATCACAACAAGCAATGTTGACGACAAGCTCAACACTCTATCCATGCAAGGTAAAGAAATTTTCAAACTCGCTGTTCATCATATGAAAAATGCAGCAAACCAAGTGATTGAAGATGCTAGTCTCACACCTGCTGATATTGATTGGGTTATTCCACATCAGGCTAATTTAAGAATTATTGATGCTATTTCAAGTCGTCTGGATATTGATGCAGAAAAAGTTTTCGTGAATTTAGATAAATACGGTAATACCTCTGCCGCCGCTGTAGCTATTGCTCTTGATGAAGCGCATCGCAAAGGCGTTCAACGAGAGCAGCATGTGGTGCTTGTTGCCTTTGGAGCTGGCCTCACTTGGGGGGCTGCAGCTATTCGCTGGTAAGTACTGTTCCTTCGTGCTTTGTATACTTTTTTGCTATGTTGATTGACTCGCACTGTCATCTCGTTTCTTATCGTTATCAAGCTGAAGAAATCAACTCTATTATTGAGCGCAGTGTAGAACAGCAGGTGACACAACTCCTCTCCTTAGCTACAGAGCCTAGTGAATATCAAGCTCATTTAGATTTAGCCAACAATTATTCTGGAGTCTTTATCGGCTTAGGTATACACCCTTGTGCTGTGCATGAGGTTAGCTACCCTCATGCCATCACTGAACTTGATACATTGCTAGCTCAGCATAACAGTATCAAAATATTAGGTGAAACAGGTCTCGACTATTACCACCCAAGCCCAGAAGGCTGGGATGATAATAGTTATAGAAAGTGCCAACAAAATAGCCTCGTTGAGCATTTTGAGTTAGCTAAAAAATACCATAAAAATATCGTGTTACACACACGTGATCAGCAAGGTAAACATTCATTAAAAGATTGCTTAGCTATTTATCAAGAGTATGCCAATGATGTTCAAGCCGTATTTCACTGCTGGAGTCACCATGCAGACTGGGCTAAACAAGTTTGGGATCTAGGAGGTTTAATTTCATTTGGAGGTGTTCTAACCTTTAAAAAGCCACCACTTGATGCTATTGAAGTTTGCAAACAAGCACCTGCAGGTAGCTTCATGTTGGAAACAGATGCCCCCTATCTCGCTCCGACACCACACCGAGGTCAGCGCTGTGAGCCATGGATGACGAGAATTACAGCTGAATTGGTTGCTGAATTACGCCATGAGTCATTGGCGCAACTCGCTTCTCATACCACTAAAACTGCTCATCAATTCTTACAACTATAATCCCTATCATGATTCGTACTCGTTTTGCTCCCTCTCCTACTGGCAACCTACATATTGGTGGTGCTAGAACGGCTCTTTTTAATTGGCTTTATGCTAAACACCATGGTGGAAAATTTATTCTGCGTATTGAAGACACAGATGCTCAACGCAACACGCAAGAAGCTCAGCAAGGTATTATTACTGGACTTAACTGGTTAGGTCTTGATTGGGACGAAGGTCCTATGGTCAGTGATCAACCTGAACTCTATTTTCAATCCAATCGTGATACTATTTATCAATCCTATTTTGATAAACTCGTGGAAAATGACCATGTTTATGAAGATGAGGGAGCTTGGAGATTTAAGTTCAAACGTGAGCCTGTCACTTTCGTAGATGAAATCTGTGGAGAGATAACTATTGATTACCGCAATGAAGACAACACCCCTGATATGGTGGTTAGACGTAGTGACGGTTCATTTGTTTTTCATTTTGTCAATGTGGTCGATGACCTTGAGATGGAGATTAGTCATGTGATTAGAGGAGAAGACCACCTCATGAATACGCCTAAGCATATTCAACTCATCGAAGCTTTTGGTGCTAAAGCGCCTACTTATGCCCATATTCCATTGATTCTCAATCCAGATGGCTCAAAAATGTCTAAACGTGACCAAGGTGCAGGCCTTGGGTTTTATCAACAAGATTTCTTAGCTGAGGCTCTTATCAACTTTTTAGCTCTACTTGGCTGGTCGAATAAAGACGATCAAGAATTGTTCACCCTCGAAGAATTAATTCAAGCTTTTGATCTCACGGGAGTGAATCGCTCTCCAGCTAAATTTGACTTAACCAAATGCCTCTGGTTTAATGCTCAATACCTACGAGCTTTACCTATTCAGGACTTAGCCACATTAGCTCAACCTAGAGTATCTGCAGATTTCGAAGCCATGGGTCTACCAGCTTTAACTCAGAACGACACCTTATTATTGCAATTATTGGAACCTCTCAAAGAAAAGGTTCAGTCAGTGAGAGATATTGCTCCTATTATTAGCTTTTTGTATGTTGATAAAGTTTCTTATGAAGAAAGTGCTATGGCTAAGCTTGCCAAAAATAAATTTTCCACTCATGACATTTTAAAATCTTTACAGCAAAGCTGGACAGATTTAGAGGATTGGTCTACAGCTAAGCAAGTCATTATGGATGTAGCCCAAGCTCAAGAAATCAAAGCTGGACCTATCATGCTAACAACACGTGTTGCTTTGTCTGGCTCAGCTGGAGGATTAGACTTAGGGCTTATCTTAGAAATTTTAGGCAAACAAACCTGTATCCAACGACTCAATCAAGCTATTGAGCAATGGCCCACTCACTAAATTATGGAATCATCAAACTCTAAACCTACTCTCGAGCCAGTTGAAATAGCTGATTCAAACGAAACTACACAGCCTACTCAACCAGCTCTTACAGAGAAGCTAGATGATACACCAGCATTAGAAGAAAGCCAGCCCCCTCAAACCACGACTGAAGAAGGCGCTGAAGCAAGCCAGTTAAATGCAGAGTCAGAGAATCTTGAAAATGCTGAAGAAAATGAAGCAGAAATCGTATTAGCTACTAAATTTTCAGAATTTGAATTATCAGAAGCTATTTTAGCTAATATCGAGGCGCTTGGTTATGCCGAGCCTACTCCAGTGCAATCTCGAGCAATTCCTGTAGTGCTAGCAGGTAAAGATTTAGTGGCTTCATCGCAAACAGGTACTGGTAAAACAGCAGCCTTTGCTCTAGGTGCCATTCAAAATATCAAACCTCTTGGAAAACCACAGATTTTAGTGTTAGAACCGACTCGTGAACTTGCACATCAAGTAGCTGAGGCTTTTGAAGGTTTCACTAAAGGTATGGGGCTTAATGTTAGCCTTATTTATGGAGGTGTCGGTTATGAGCAACAAGCTCAGAGCTTGAGTGTCGCAGATATTGTAGTAGCAACTCCTGGACGTTTAGTAGACCAGTTTTTCCAAGGGCACATGAGATTTGGAGAGCTAAAGACCCTCGTTCTTGATGAAGTAGATCGCATGCTAGATATGGGGTTTTTACCTATCGTCAAAAAAATAGTCAATCTCTGCCCATGGGAAGGTCGCCAGACACTTTTCTTCTCGGCAACCATGCCGTTACAAATTGCAAGCCTCTCCAAAAGCATTCTTAACAATCCAGAAAAGATTGAAGCAACCAAGGTTAGTAGTATTGCAGATACCATTGAACATGCAATTTATCCTGTAGCTAGCTTACAACGTGATGAGTTATTTACTCAAATTATCAAAAAAACAGATTATAGTTGCGCCATAGCATTTACCCGCACTCGCAAAGAAGCGGACCATCTCTATCAATTACTCAAAAAAGACTTACAAATAGATGCTGTAGTGATGCATTCTGACATTAGCCAAAGCAAGCGCACACAAAACCTTAGCGACTTTAGAGAAGGTAAAGTATCGCTACTTATCGCGACTAATGTAGCTGCTAGAGGTATTGACATCAAAGGTGTCAGCCATGTTATTAATTATCAAGTGCCAGAAAACCCAGAAGATTACGTGCACCGTATTGGAAGAACTGGTAGAGCTCAAGCAGAAGGCAAAGCCTACACGTTAGTTTCTGCACATGATTTAGATTATTTAGTTGCAGTCGAGCAACTCATCGGCGAAAAAATCAAACGTGAAAAATTAGCAGGGTTTAATTACCAATACACAGCTTTGCTCGATGAAGGTGGAGTTAAATCAGTGAGAAAACCCAGACGCCCAGCACCCAAAAGAAGAAGGAAATAAAACAGAGAATCATTTTAACACTTCTTAAATTAACATAACTTATCAGTTTAAGTAAAAAAACATTTATATGGTTGCGTGTAAATTTTATATACTTTTTATTTTCATATTGAGTTTATCAAGCTCTGCTTTGTATGGTAGCGAAGCGGTGTTAAATGAAACATTTGAAGAGCCTATCTCCAGTCGTAATTTAAGAACAGGCAAGGCTAGTGTTAATTTTCATGGTTGGTCTACAGGTAAAATTTTAGCTTCTTACCAATTTCAAGAAGGAAAAATCCTGATTAACAATACAACCAACAATAGAGGTATTCACAGTAACTCTACTCAAGTATTTCGTAAAAATGGCGATAGTTACACGGTCTCAACTGATTTTTATACTCTATCACTAGTGATGCCTAAAAACTTCATCAATCACCCCCACTCTATTTTCGTTGGCTTTGCCTCTGCCAATGCTGAGTTGAAATATTTTAATTCTCTTGTCGATGTCAAAAATAATAATACAAACTTAGAAACAAATTGTATTTATGTAGCTTGGGACAATAATATACCTAATCTAAGTCAAGGTGTTTTAAAACTCTACTCTAAAAATAGTGCGGCACAAAACAACCTCATGTTGCGCCCTTCTAATTTCTGGAAAAATGATCAAAACTATAAATTAGCACTCACATTAACGCTTATCGATATTGACTCGTCTTTATTTGAGATTTCTTATCAAGTCAGCCAAATAAATGCTCCTGACAATAGTAAAAATACTATTATTAACTCTAAACCTACTTAAGCCACCTTGCCTCACATTTTAAAATATGGAGTAAAAGCATCTATTTATGCTAAGCGAGCTTTAGAAACTAATCACTTTGACAGCTTAGATAATTTCACAGTTTCACATGAATTAAAAGCTGTTCCGGATCTAGCTAAACTCAAAGGAGATGAAGCTAAAAAAATAGCAGAAGCCAAAGCAGCTAAAGAGGCAGAAGAAGCTGCAAAATTAGCCGCTAAGAAAAAAGCAGAAGAGGAAGCTAAAGCTGCTGCAGAAGCTAAAAACGTAGATCAAAAACAACCAGGGCAGATTTCTTGGGAGATAAAGACTGTTTCTTCAGAACAAGAAACAGGATTTTTATATAAAACAGGGCATCTTATACAAGCTATAGATTTTGTAAAAACGAAAACTAAACCTTCAAAACTAGATGGCATCCAATTTAATCAACTTATCAAAGTAAATACTAAATACATAAAAGCTACTGGTCTCAAAAACCAAGGTGATAACTTTTACTTAAATTCATCAAGCATACTAAACGAAGGTCATTTCTTAAAAGGAAAAACCTCCATGACTATAAGTCTTACTAGTTTAACTATTGGTGAAACTTATTACTTTGATCTAATTATTATTAATCAAAGGGAAGAAGATAAATCTAAAAAATTCAAAGTAGCTACACTCAAGGTTCCATCTATTTCTTATTTTAATGAAAATGGATTTACTCTCATCAAAGGAGAGTTTACGGCAACTAGTTCAATGAAAAGAATTGAACTACAATCACCTGAAGGCAAATTAATTCAATTAAATGCCTTACAATTAAGGTCTAAAAATAAACCTGTTCCCCTTCTTTCAGCTGCAGATGCCTTCAAAAAATATGAGTCTACACCTAAGATTAATAATATCAAGGTAACCTCACAGCTCACTCCCGACATTACTGGTACACTTTCAAAAAAAGGAAAACTGATAGCAGCTATTAACTATGATGCGATCAATAGTGATGAAATGATACTAATAGATGAAGTGAAATTTAGATCTAGAGCGAGTACTAATTCTAAATACGTAGATTGTATTTTATTTGATAATAATTTTGATAAGTTTGCTAATAATCCTAAAAAATCTTCTTTTTTTAATTATGCTAAATGGTGTAAAGGAAAAGAAGCGCTTCTTATCTTTAAAGAGCTAATTCCGGGAAAAACTTATACATTTGACTACATCTATAATGATAACAGGTCTGCGTTTAAGGACAGAACTATTTCATTTGATAATGGAAAAACTTACCTCATTGCTTCTAGTCCAGACGCTACCTTAATTGCTAACTGTATGTTTAAAGCTACACATGAATCTATGGCTTTAAATTTAAAAACTAAGGATGCTGACGCGATTCAAATTAACGCTATTTAATTAAGATTACTAGATTAAGAGGAACAATACTTATAATGATTACAAGTTAGTTTGATCATTAAACTTCTTAAGTTTTACTTGTTAAAAATGTAAAACTTGTATAGTTTTTCAGCACTTAAAAACTCGCGTCGAGTTTATTCAATTTATATTATTATGTCATTTCAATCTAACTCTGATTTTGTCGATCAATTTACTAAAGGCGATGGTAGCCAAGGTAATTTTTATTCTCTACCTAAATTAAAAGATTACGGTTTCACTAACTTATCCAAACTACCTATTTGTATTCGTATTGTTCTCGAGTCTTTATTAAGAAACTTTGACGGTAAAAAAGTAACGGATGTCGATATTAAAAATTTAGCTAATTACAATGCACAAAATCCTGGTGACTTTGAAATCCCATTCACTGTTGCCCGTGTTGTTTTACAAGATTTTACTGGTGTTCCCCTTCTTGTAGATTTAGCAGCTATGCGTTCAGCTGTTAATGACATGAACCAAGACGCCAATATGATTGAGCCTCTTGTCCCTGTGGACTTAGTGGTTGATCACTCTGTACAAGTCGACTTTGCTGGTTCTCAACTAGCACTTGATAAAAACCTCGAACTAGAGTTTTCTCGTAACCGTGAACGTTATGAATTCCTCAAATGGGGTCAGCAAGCGTTTGATACATTTTCTGTAGTGCCTCCTGGTATCGGTATTGTTCACCAAGTGAACTTAGAGTACCTTGCTAAAGGTGTCTTAGACAAAGACAATACATTCTACTTTGATACCTTAGTCGGTACTGATTCACACACCACTATGATTAATGGTCTTGGTGTTGTTGGTTGGGGTGTTGGAGGCATCGAAGCCGAAGCAGGCATGCTTGGTCAGCCAGTGACCTTCCTCGTTCCTGAAGTAGTAGGTGTCAACCTTAGCGGAGCACTCAAAGATGGCGTTACTGCAACTGACTTAGCCCTTCATGTGACTCAACTACTTCGTGAGAATGGTGTGGTAGGTAAATTTATCGAATTTTATGGTCAAGGTGCTGTTGATTTATCACTTCCTGATAGAGCGACTATAGCTAACATGGCTCCTGAATATGGTGCTACTATGGGCTTCTTCCCTGTAGATAGTGAGGCGATTGATTACTTGCGTGGTACAGGTAGAGACGAAGAGCTCTGCGCTACAGTAGAAAATTACATGAAAGCCCAAGAGCTTTGGGGTATTCCTCAAAAAGGAGATATTGATTACTCTGTTGATCTTGATTTAGATTTAAGCACAATTGTGCCTTCTGTTGCTGGACCTAAACGTCCACAGGACAAAATTGCGGTTCCTGAGCTTAAGAACAAGTTTAATGAACTACTTGCAGCGCCTGTAGCTGACGGTGGATTTGCCAAGGAGAAAAACATCATAGACAACCCTGTTGTCGTCAATAGCAAAGACAATACTGCTGATACTATCAAAGATGGCTCAGTGCTTATTGCTGCAATCACTTCATGTACGAATACTTCAAACCCAAGCGTGATGCTTGGTGCAGGTATCCTTGCTAAAAAAGCCAATGAAAAAGGTCTTACCATTAACCCTGCGGTTAAAACGTCATTAGGTCCTGGTTCGCGTGTTGTCACAGAGTATCTCAACGAAACTCAATTACAACCTGAGCTAGATAAATTAGGATTCCAAACTGTAGGCTATGGTTGTACTACCTGTATTGGTAATGCTGGACCTTTAGATGCTGGTATCGAATCAGTAGTTAAAGATGAGAATTTAGTCGTGGCTTCTGTACTCTCAGGTAACCGTAACTTTGAAGCTCGTATTCATGGCTCTATTCGCTCTAACTTTTTGATGAGTCCTCCTCTTGTAGTCGCTTACGCTATTGCAGGCACTGTAGATATTGACTTAAGCAATGAAGCACTAGGTACTGATAAAGAAGGTAACCCAGTATTCCTCAAAGACATCTGGCCAACCCAAGAAGAAATCAAAACAGCTATGGTTTCAGCTCTTAAGCCTGAGGTCTTCAAAAGCCTTTACGGTAACTTTGAAGAGCAAAACCCACGCTGGAATGAAATTCCATCATCAACAGGTCATGTCTATGACTGGAATGAGCAGTCTACTTATATTCAGCAGCCTCCATTCTTTGATAGCTTTTCTGTCGAACCTAATGACGTGGTTGAAATTAAAAATGCTCGCCCATTAGGTATTTTTGCAGACTCTGTAACTACTGATCACATCTCTCCTGCTGGAGCTATTAAGCCAGACAGTCCAGCTGGTCGCTACCTCAAGGAAAATGGTGTAGAAGTCGCTCTCTTTAACTCTTATGGTTCAAGACGTGGTAATGACCAAGTCATGACACGTGGTACATTTGCTAATGTACGTATCAAGAACCTTATGGTTCCTGGTACAGAAGGTGGTGTGACTCTATTTTACCCTGAATTAGGCGCCGAAGCTCAAGTCATGGATATTTATGATGCAGCTAAAGCTTACGAAGAAACCAGCACTCCACTCGTTGTGATTGGTGGCAATGACTATGGCATGGGATCTTCTCGTGACTGGGCAGCTAAGGGCACTCGCTTATTAGGTGTTAAAGCCGTAATCACTAAGAGCTTTGAGCGTATTCACCGTTCAAACCTCGTAGGTATGGGTGTACTACCTCTCAACTTTAAGAATGAAGCTGATTATGACAAAGTGGTTCATTTGCATGATGCTCAATTCTCTATTTTAGGTTTAGATAATGATCTCTTACCTCAGTCTGAAGCGACTCTCGAGGTCACTACAGGAAAAGGCGAAGTATTTACCCTCCCTTTAATTGTGAGAATTGATACTCCAGTAGAAATTGATTACTACAGAGCTGGTGGTATTTTGCCATATGTTCTAGCTCAGATTCTAGAAGAAAACAGTTAAGCTTTATTGCTTAATAATCAAAGCTCAGTGAAATTATTTCACTGAGCTTTTTTTGTACTCTTGAAGCCTTAAGGTTGACGAAACAAAGCAGTTCCTCTAAAACGATAGCCTTATGGAACTATTGAAAATTACTCAATAATAATAATGATGGTATTAGCCCAACAAAATTTAGTATTCCAAGGTCCTCGTGATCCAGCTTATTTCGAAGAAAGCTCTATGCTGATTTGGTGGCTTATTTTGGCGGCTCTGTTGATTGTTACTGCCTTTATTATCATTTTGATAAAACGCCTTAAAAAACACAATCCCGAAGCTAAGCCTATCAATAAAGCTAGAGATCTACATACATGGGATAATTTAATTAACTACTGGCAACAAGCGGCTAGTGAAGATCCCTACCCATTAGACTTGATGATTGCTTTACTTAAACAAGGCTCTTACTTAGTCACGCATATTGAGCCAAAACAATCTCAGCTCGATAATTGGTTAAATTTAACCCCTCAAGAGTTAACCAAAAAGCTTACCCATTCACTCAATCAGAACCCAGAAATCAAAGCAAGTTTTGATATTAAATCCTATTTACAAAAACTCAATTATTTAGAGCATATTAGATTTAATCCTCAATTTAACCAATTACCACAAAAGCAATTGTTACAAACAACACTTGATGAGTGCCTTGTTTTGCTTAAGCAAGCAGAGCTCGCCAATCAAACGTCCTTAGAAGAGAATGTTCACTGATTTAACTTTTACTTTTGAAAACTCCTATTGGTTGCTGGCTCTTATTCCAGTAATTATTAGTTACTTTATTTATTGTCAGGCTAAGCCTACTCATTATCTTATTTTTCCTGGAGTTAAATTTCTCAACCACCAATCTAGCTCGCAACAGAAATCTGGAGGGCGCAAACCTCATCACATTTTATTAGGTTGTATTTTATTTTTACTGGTGATTAGTTTAGCTAACCCGTGTAAAAAAAATACCATTAAGGAGCAAGAACAAGAAGGTATTGATATTATTCTCGCTCTAGATATTTCCTTGTCTATGGATATTCGTGATTTCTATCACTTGGGGATCAAGGAAACACGCTTAGAAGCAGCTAAACGTGTTGCTCAAGAGTTTATAGCACTAAGGGGTAATGACAGAATTGGCATAGTTATTTTCTCTGGGCAACCTTACCGTATTAGCCCTATTACTTTTGATCATAACTGGGTCATTGAGCAAATTAAAGATATTGAGATTAACAGTCTCAAAGAACAAGGAACTGCTATTGGGTCTGCTATTGCGGCCGCTTCATTAGGCCTAAAAAAACAAGGTGCAAAGAGTAAAATCATAGTTCTTATCACTGATGGGGCTAATAATGCGGGTAAGCTAAAACCCAATGATGCTGCTAAATTAGCAGAGGAATTAGGTATTAGAATTTACACCATTGCTATTGGTAGTGATAATAAACAAGTCGAATACCAAAATAGAATTATTAAACAAAATCAATTTGATACAACGGCTCTTAAAGAAATTTCAGAAATTACCCATGGTATTTTTCACAGAGCGCAAACAGCTCAAAAACTCCAAGAAGCTTTCGAAAAAATTAATGATCTAGAAACCAGTTCCTTTAATAGCCCCACTTATGACCAAATTATTTCTTATCGACCTTACCTTATTATTCTTATGCTGATTTTACTCAGCTTATTTATGCTCATCCAATATGGGCCTAAAAAATAATTATTTATGACTTATTTTGATCACCCTTCATTCTTTTGGTTATTCCTCTTAATAGGGGTAATCTTGTTCTGTGCTGTTGTTGGGAAAATACGTCACACCAAAGAGTTAAGTTCATGGATAGCTCCTAGACTTAGCAAAAAGCTACATCAAGATATGGGAACGACAAACTATACTTGGCAGCTAGGCTTGCTTAGCTTGGTAATGGCGGCACTCATCATTGCGTTAGCAAAACCTATTCTCAATGAAAAGATTGTTGAAATTTCTATAGAACAACAAGATGTCTGCCTAATCATTGATACGTCAAAAAGTATGGAGGTCAGAGATGTTACTGTACCACGTATCGAGCAAGCTAAAATTATCGCCCATGATATTATTAGTCATTTGCCTTACAGTCGTGTCAGTCTTATTGCCTTTGCTGGAGATGCTTTTACATTAGCTCCTTTCACCCAAGATCATGAAGCGCTAAAAGACATTATCTCTCAAATGGACACTGATATTATAGGTTCTCAAGGAAGTTCAACAGAGCAGCTTTTTGCTAACCTAAAAAAGCTTCAAAAGCACTACCAAAATGAACCTTTAATTATTTTAATTTCTGATGGAGAATGGCATGATGATAGCCCCCTGAAAAAAATGATGAGCGAGCTACCTATTAATTCTAAATGGTTAACTATAGGCATCGGCACAACAGAAGGAGATTTAATCCCCTCAGCTACAGACCCTAGTGGCTACCTAAAGGATGACAACAATTACACTATACTTAGTCGCCTTAATTCTGAACAACTGCGTTCATTAGCAAAACTCAGTGCAGGTTCTTATCTAGAAAATCCTTCTACTGCGGCACTCATATCAACCTTAGAATCCAATCTCGCCAAAACTCAAACCATGCAACAAGGGTCTGAGCAAGTATCTATTAAAAGTGATGCCGTGTTTGCTTATTTGGTTACGGCATTAGTATTACTTCTAATTTATATGCTAAAACCATTATTAACTAATAAATCACCTCTCTCTTTAGGTGTATTATTCGCTCTTTTAGTGAGCATACCCACGCAAGAGGCGCAAGCTGTTCTTTTTAGTCAATCACCTTCTCATGTTCTACACCAAGCAGCTACAGCTTATTACAAGCAAGACTTCAAAACTGCTTATAAAAGGTATAGTAAAGCTTTAACTTACGATGAGCCTGCTGTTCAAGCAGATGCTTATCAGGGGTTATCCTCCACCCTCTATCAGCAAGGCTGGCAACAACTCGACCCTCAAATAAAAATTAAAGATACACAAGGAGTCAGCCTAGAAACTCTTGTCCAAAAAATTCAGACGATTATGCAAACAGGCCAAATCAAGTCTGAGCAGATCGAGAGTACTCGCCAATTATGGGAAGAAGCCCTTGGTCAATTAACCCAAGTCCCCGAAACCATTAAAGCTCCCAACCAAGCTGTTATTGAAGCTCTGCTAGAAGCCCTAAAACAAGAGGAACAAGAACAGGAGCAACAACAAAATCAAGATCAACAAGAAGATTCAGAAAATCAAGACCAGCAAGATCAACAAGAAGGCGATAACCAGCAAAACCAAGATTCAGAAAACTCAGAAGATTCATCTCAAGAAAATAATCCAAGCGAAAATAGTGATGATATGCAAGAAGATCAAGGGGATTCAGAGGACTCCAATGAAGGTCAGGATCAACAACAAGATTCATCTGATACCGAAGATTATCAAGAAGCTAATCAGCAAGAAGCCTCTCAAGAACAACGAGAACAAGCTGAAAAGCTGTTAGAGCAATATGCTGATTTACAGACAGAAGCTCCAAAAAACTCTGAACTTAAAAAAATAAAAAGCCGTAATAAAGGTAAAAATTATTAGTTATGAAATACTTATTCACTCTACTCTTTATCTCTCTGCTCTCTTGGGCTGGAGCTCAGCAGAACTCTGGTCAACCCTATGCTCAAGTTGAAGTGAGTAGCTTCAATGTTATCGAAGGCGAAACCTTTTTCTTATCTGTAGATATCTACAATGATAAAGCTAAATCACCTCCTCTAATTAGTACTCATCCTAACCTAAGTATTATAGCTTCTGATCGTCAATTTCAGCAAAAAAACCGCCAACTTATAGATAGCTTTATTTATCAGGTTACAATCAAAAAATCAGGGATCATTGAGTTGCCACCTATAGAGGTTTATACTCAGAAAGGTGGTCTTATAAAAACAGCACCTCTTAAGTTTATAGCTCAAGATTTCAGTCAAGTAAGTTGGGATACTCTGACTATTGACCAACAAACCTTAGCTTATGGAACCATACTCAATGCGAGTAACTCCAGGCCTTATGTCGGCCAAATGGCGAGTGCTTACCTCAAGGTCTTACTACCTGCTAATATTAATATAGAGGAATTTAGAGAATTAGATTTAGCATTCAATAATATTGCAGCAGATCCTTTTTCTCTGCAAAATGCACCTTTTAATAGTGTTAATACTATACGTGTAGATGGTGCTAAATACCAAATTTACAATTTTAATACGCAATTTTCATGCTTGAACCCTCAAGAAGCCAGTATAGGTGACGGTGAGCTTATTCTTGCCGTGCGAGCAGTCAATAGATCTATGGGTATTTTTCAAACCTACACTACCATTGATTTGAATTTCAACTTACCTGAAATCACACTCCAGGCACAAAACTTACCTGAAGGAAAGCCTGCTGACTTTACTGGTGTCATTGGTGACTTCACTTTATCAAGTAGTGCTAACTTGGAAAATTATACTAGTTTTAGTGATGTAATCAATGTGACTTTTAATCTACAAGGTGAAGGCAATTTTAATGATAGCATTATACCAACTATTACAGACACAGACAATTGGCAGGTATACCCCACTCAAATCGTTAATGCTGTCACGCAGAATAATTACCACGATATAACTTTTCATCAAATTATTCGTAGTAATCAGCCACAAAAAGTAATTCCTAGCTATAGCTTTAATTACTTCAATCCAAAAACTGGTCAGTATGAAACGGCTCAATCAGAGCCTATTGAATTACCTAGTTTAGTGATTGATTCAGCTACTGCCTTAGCTGAAATCAACACACAAAAGCTCACCCAACCTTTAGGCCTTCTCACCCAACCTTTAGGCTGGAAGCAAGTTATCGTTGCGGACTTATCTAATGAAATAAAGCTTATTTTAAGCATTAGTCTAATTGTTCTTACGCTTTATCTTATTATCCTCATTATCATCACTGTCAAAAAATACCAATGTGCCAAGCTTCATCACCAATTAAAGCAACAGCTTTTACAGACGCTCAATCAGAGTTTAACTAGGCAAAGTTTTTATAAAAACTTACTACACCACCTCGATATCTACCTCAAAAAGAATAATAATCAAAAATTGCCTAAATCTCTAACCCTTGAGCATGAACAATGGCTCGCTTATGCTTACGATAAAGATAATCAAACATCTTTAGATCATCACCAAGCTAACAAAGCCATTAAACTTACTCTTAAAGCGGTGCAAAAAACTAAAACTAAAACAAAGCCTAAACCTAAAGCACTTAAAAATCATCATACACTAAGTCTATTTATCCCACTCAGCTTATGCATATTGAGCTTAATGAGCTCATGGTCTCAAGCAGCTACCAATACTCAACCTGACTACTGGAACCAAGCATTTGAGTTGTATGAACAGGATAACACTATCGAAGCCTTAGAGCTCTACCAAAAGCTCATCGATGAATACTCACAAGAAACTTCTAATATAAATCCTTTAGCTGATTTATATTTCAACTTAGGTGTGTGTTATGAAAAACTGCAACGTGTAGACTTAGCTCATCTCTCTTACCTGTACGCACTAGATATCCAACCCTCACACCCTACAAGCACACATAATTTGGCCATACTCACCAATAAACAAGATTTTGCTCAACCTGCAGTTAATGCCAGTTGGCTGTCTGTTATTAACAACTACCATCTTTGGATCATTAGCTTAGCTTTAGTTTTAGCTATTATTTTCCTTTTACACTTAATTTCAGCCAAAAAATCTAATCATAAATCAATCTCTTTATCTCTATTTATTATTTCTTGTATGATTCTACTTGGCACCTTAATTTTATATGTATATAATTATTTTTATAAAGAAAGTATTAATGTCAACTCTCATTCTTCTTCTCTAGCTATCATTATTTCCGCTACATCTGCTGATTATTTTGAAAGTGCTTCATCTCAAAGCACTCGACTAGGAATCCTCGCCTCTGGAGCTCCTGTTTATGTAAAGGCTCAACGTGAACCTTATTCACTGGTTCAACCTATTAGCGACCAACAAGGTCAACCATCTAGTCTAGGTTGGTTAAATAACCAGTTATTCTGTCTTGTATCTCAAGCTCCACAAATCTTACTTCAACCGTTTTCTATTTTATCGTCTGATTCCCCTCCGACTAACTCAAACACCCCTCAAAGTTAGCTCTCTATAGACGCTGTATTTAGTAAAGCTGTCCAAGAGAGTTAAAGAAAATTTACCTAATCCCCCTGCTCTACTAATTATGCCTATAAAACGTCTAGAATTCGAATCCGCCTATGTTCTTGAAGCTCTTTTAGCTGAAGATGAAAAACTACTCAATTACCTCGATGATGAACTAGAGGTAAAAAGTATTACTAGAGACCATTGGATAGAGTTTGAAGGCGAACCACAGGCTTTAGATAGAAGTCAGCGTGTTTTTGATGACCTACTTTTATCTTATAAACAAAAACAAATAATCACACCTAGTGAATTTAAGCTGTCTGTAGAGCTTAGCAAAGACTCTTCTGATTTAAACCTGAGCGCCCTAAGCAGCCTTAAGCTCTTAGGTAACAAAGGCAAGCCCTGTATCACCGCTAAAAATCCAGAGCAACTTAGCTACCTACAGTCGATGATCGATCATAGTGTTGTTTTCGGTTTAGGTCCTGCTGGAACAGGTAAAACCTATCTTGCGATGGCGATGGCTCTATCACTTTTAGAGCAAAAGAAAATTCAAAAAATCTATCTCACAAGACCTGCTGTCGAGGCAGGTGAAGAATTAGGCTTCTTACCAGGTGATCTACATGAAAAAGTAGCGCCTTACCTCACCCCTCTCTATGACGCTATGCAAGCTATGCTTCATCAAGACGAAATCAATCATTATTTACAAAACAATATTATTGAAATCGCACCTCTTGCTTACATGCGAGGTCGCACGCTCGCTAATGCTTTTGTTATTTTAGATGAAGCGCAGAACACGACTTGCGAACAAATGTACATGCTCCTGACTCGTCTTGGAGAAAATAGTCACTGTGCCGTCACTGGTGATTTATCTCAAATTGATCTAAAGCCACGCGTCGACTCTGGGTTGCGTGAAGCCACACAAGTACTAAAATCTTCAGATAAGATTGCTTTTCATCACTTCACAACACAAGCCATTGTACGTCATCCATTAGTAAAAGAAATTATTGAGTCTTACGAAAAACACCGTAACCCAGGGTCTGAGGCTTAATTAAATCGCTGATCACCCCTTAGAGCTCTAATTAATTTACAGCATAATAAAAAACCTTGCTTATTTAGCTATACTTTTTACAATCTTGCCTCCTCAAAGAGGAATACTGCTCACCTAAACTATGTCTAGTGATAGCCCTATCATCACGATTAGTTGTATTTAATTATCTTAATTAAAGGAGCAATTTGATGATGTTTAAGACGCTAAAAAAACTTATCTCACGTTGGAAACTCTCCAAAAAAGGCTTATATAATGGCAAGCCAAGAAGGAAGCTAAAAACCAATGGCACAGCCAACACTTTCAAGTCGAGCTTAGTCATTAAATCTGGTTTTTACCTTATTTTCATTATAGTTATGGCCTATCTATATGGTCGTGCTCAAAGTTCTGCAAACTCTTGGGGAAACTTTCTTGTATACATAGGGCTTATTACTACATCGTTAGTGAGCTTAGAAATTAATTTCAAAAATTTAGTTAAAGATAACCAAAAGGCTATACTTATTTTATTAATTGTAGCGCTACAGATTATTCTACATAAATATATTTATTTGTTTATTGAAGCTAGAGATTTATCTACGAGTTATCTTTTTTTATGTTCACCGTTTGTGTTAGCACCTATTGTTCTAACGTTATTACTTGATAGAAAAGTCGGCTTCTACGCTGCAATTTTTTGTAGTTTAATTAGTACTTCAATTATTGATAGCTCTATCAATCAAGCCATTTTAGTAACGGGGTTAATCACTGGGTTTATGGCAGCTATACTAGCCAATAGAATACGCTCCAGATATCAATTACTCAAATTAGGTATGTTAATGGGGGTCATGATCCTCATTTTGGGTTCGATTTTCCAAATCATTGTATTTCCTTGGTGGAATATCAACAGCTGGCAACAAGATAGCAGTCATACCTTCAGTTTGATTTTATGTGCTTTGATTAACGGCATTCTAACTTCGATGATTGTCACTCCTCTATTGCCCGTTCTTGAGCAGTATTTTGAAACTACTTCCGTATTAGGCTGGTTAGAACTCAGTGACCTTAAACACCCTTTATTAAAACGCTTGCAGCTTGAGGCTTCTGGTACTTTTCAGCACAGCATGTTAGTAGCCACTCTTTCAGAAGCTGCAGCAGAGAGTATAGGTGCTAATGCCATGCTATGCAGAACAGCATCCTATTTTCATGATATTGGAAAACTAGAAAAACCTGAATACTTTGTAGAAAATCAGTCATCAGACATGGCCAATCCTCATAATTCACTCACGCCTTCTATGAGCGCTTTGGTTATTATCTCTCATGTGAAAGATGGTATTGATTTAGGGGTTAAAAGTAAATTAAAGCCCTCTATTGTTGAAATCATTGAACAACACCATGGCTCTTCTTTGGTGCGCTTCTTTTATCATAAAGCGCTAGAGCACCAGCAACAAATTAAAGAAGATATAGCCAATGGACAAGCTTCTGAACTAGACCTGCCTGAAGTAAAGGAGCATAATTTCCGCTACCCAAATAGAAAGCCTCAATCTCAAGAAGCCGCAATTGTGATGATTGCTGACTCTGTAGAGAGCGCCTCACGCAGTCTTAAAAAACCCACTCAAAAAAATCTTCGTTCTCTCATTGATGAAATCGTATTAGAAAAAATTAATGATAAGCAATTTAACGAATGCAACCTTAGTTTTTCTCAATTAGAACAAATTAAAACTTCTCTCTACAAGACCTTAAGCTCAATTTTACATCATAGAATTAAGTACCCAAGTAAAAAAGCAACGGCGGCTATCAAAAAATCTGATCACTGATTTATGTCAAAAACACCTATTCCTTGTTCAGTTTACAATAATCAAACTCAACTAGACCTAGATGACGCGTGGCTCGCTAAGATCCCATTATGGGTAGAGCAGTATGTTTGGCCACAGGCTAGTTCTTGCCAATTAGATGCTAGTGTATTTAATGAGCTAGACTTTTTAGAAATCGCCTTCATTGATGATGAGGCTATTAGTAAGGCACACGCTGATTTCATGGATGACCCTACACCTACTGATGTTATCACTTTTCTACATGGAGAACTGCTTATTAGTGTTGAAACAGCACATAAACAAGCGCTCCTACACAAACAAGAGTTTCACACAGAATTATTACGTTACATCATTCATGGCATCTTACATTTAGCGGGGCATACTGATTATGAAACTGAAAATCAGAAACAAATGCTTGAAGCTCAAGAGGTAATTTTAGCTAACACTATTTCTGATTTTAAATAGCTTAAGAAACAAGGGTTTCTATCTATTTAAAGCCTAAGATAAACGCCTCTTTCTATTCTGAGTAGATCACAAAAGGGATTCTTATTATAGAGTAAGTTTACTTTAGTTGTTTTTCAAAGAAATTAAGAAAATTGGCTTGGCAATAACTAGCCTTTAGCTTATTTTTTGTAACCATTTAGTCTGGTTATTACAAATAGCGCACAAGCTTAGCTATAACCTTTATTACAAATAATAAAATTTTTAATATGTCAAATTTTTACCACAGCTCTACACCACGCATTGATTCTCTTCACAGTTTTGACAACGAGAAAGATAACTGCGGCATGGGTGCCCTTGTTAATATTCACGGCAAGCCTTCTTACAGTATCCTCAATCAAGCTCTCTGCTCTGTGGCAAATATGACACATCGTGGTGCGGTTGATGCTGATATGAAGACAGGTGACGGCTCTGGTATCCTTAGTCAAATCCCGTTTCCTTTATTTCAAGAAGCTGCAGCTGAGCTGGGAACTAAAGTTACCGACAAAAGCATTTTAGGTGTTGGTGTCTTCTTTTTCCCTAAAGGCGACAATGATGCACAAACCAGAATTAAAGAATTAACTGAATCAGCTCTTACCAAGCGTAATATCACTATTATCGGTTGGAGAAAAACACCTGTTGATATCCACGCCCTAGGTAAACTCGCTCAAAAAACTGTACCGACTATTGAGCACTTACTGGTACTTAATGAAACAGGTTGTGACCAAGATAGCTTCGAAAGGTCTCTCTACCTTTGTCGCCGTGAGGTAGAGCTTGGCACAAAAGATATCGCTGATTTTTATATCCCGACTCTTTCAAGTTACCTCATTTCATATAAAGCCTTAGCTATGCCTGAAGCGCTCAAAGCGTTTTACCTCGATTTACAAAACCCTAAATTTGAAACAGCTATTGCTTTATATCACCAGCGCTTTTCAACCAACACATTCCCTGCTTGGCCTCTTGGTCAACCATTTAGAAACATGTGCCACAATGGTGAAATCAACACGGTTAAAGGTAACCGTAACTGGATGGCATCACGCGAGGAGCTCTTTGAATCAGATATCTGGGGTGAAGACGTCAAATGGCTCCAACACCTCCTCTCAAGTGGTGAATCTGACTCAGCTTCACTAGACCATGCTTTAGAGCTGCTCATTCTTTCTGGTCGTGAACCCGAACATGCGATGTGCATGCTCGTTCCTCCTGCTTACATACATGACCAAGATATCTCTAACGAGCTCAAAGCCTTCTACGATTACCTATCTTCATTCTCTGAGCCTTGGGATGGCCCAGCAGGCTTAGTTTACACTAATGGTAAAAAAGTCTGTGCCTCACTGGACCGTAACGGCTTACGCCCTTCAAGATTTGTTCTAACTGATGACGGCACTTTATATATTGGCTCAGAATCAGGTGCTGTTTGCTTCCCTGAGGACAATGTTAAGCAACGTGGACGTTTAGGACCAGGCGAAATGATGAGTATCGAACTTGGTAAGGGTTACATAGAATTTGATAAAGACATCAAAGAAAAACTCGCTAGACAAAAGCCTTACCGTCAATGGATAGAGGAAAACCGCCTCGAGCTTAGCGACTTTGTATCACAAGAAGCTCAAGTATCAGAAATAGAGCTCGACCCAGTCTTACGCTCACGTATCCAAATTAGCCAAGGCATCACAGCCGAAGATCTAGACATGGTATTCCCTCCTATGATAAAAGGCTCTCAAGAGGCCGTCTTCTCTATGGGTGACGATATCCCTCTGGCTGTATTGTCTACTCAGCCACGCTTGCTTTTCACTTACTTTAAGCAACTTTTTGCTCAAGTGACAAATCCACCTATTGATCCTATTCGTGAGTGGTCAGTCATGTCTCTACAGGCAGCCTTAGGTTCAGAAAGTAATTTACTCACTGAAACACCTGAGCACGCCCATGTGCTCAACCTTCAATCTGCCCTCCTTTTTGAACATGAGTTAGAAACTATCCAAACTTTACGTAACGAAGGTTTTATTACTAAAACAATTGATACTACATGGGATGCTTCAAAAGGCTCAGCAGGATTACAGCAAAGACTAGAAGAAATTTATAAAGAAGTAGATGCCGCTGTCGAAGCTGGGGTTAATATCCTCATACTTTCTGACAAAGCCATATCAGCTACACGTATAGCTATTCCATCACTCATGGCAACTGGCGCTGTGCATCACCACCTCAACCGCAGCCGTAAACGTATGCGTGCTTCAATTATTGTCGAAACAGCTGAAGCTAGAGATACTCATCAACTTGCTTGCTTGTTTGGTTTTGGTGCTACAGCTGTTTGTCCTTACCTTGGTTATGCTACGGTTAGACAACTGTGCACTGAAGACAACAAACTTAGTGATATTCCTGCAGACAAAGGTATGGCTAATTACCGCAAAGCCCTTGAAAAAGGTATCCTTAAGATTATGTCTAAAATGGGGATCAGTGTACTCAACTCTTATCAAGGAGCGCAAATCTTTGAAGTTCTTGGCTTAAATAGCGAGGTTATTGATGCTTGCTTTACAGGAACTTCATCTCGTATTGCTGGTATCGGGTTTAAGCAAATCGCAGAAGAAAGCATTATTCGCCATAAGGCAGCTTGGGAGCCAGCGAGTGAAGCTCCTCTTGATTTAGGCGATCCAGGTTACAACCGTTACCGTAAACAAGGTGAGCGCCATGCACTTACCACTGAAGTGATTAAAAATTTCCATAACTACGTCAAACATGGAAAAGCTGAGGATTACGATGATTATGTCAAAGCGACATTAGACTCTCACCCTATCACCATCAAAGATTTATTAGAATTCAAACCAACCACTGCCATCCCTCTTGACGAAGTAGAAAGCGTAGAATCCATTAGAAAACGCTTCACCACAGCGGCTATGTCTATGGGCGCTCTATCTCCTGAAGCTCACGAAACCTTAGCTATTGCTATGAACCGTATTGGTGGTAAATCAGATTCAGGTGAAGGTGGCGAAGATGCTCGTCGTTACACCCCTTACCCTAATGGTGATTTGGCTCGTTCACATATTAAACAAGTGGCTTCAGGTAGATTCGGTGTGACAGCTCACTACCTGGTCAATTGTGATGAAATTGAAATCAAAATGGCACAAGGAGCCAAGCCTGGTGAAGGTGGACAACTTCCAGGTCACAAAGTCACTGGACTGATTGCTAAGTTACGTAATACTCAACCAGGTATTCAACTTATTTCTCCTCCCCCACATCACGATATTTACTCTATTGAGGACCTGGCACAACTTATCCAAGACTTAAAAGAAATCAATCCTCGTGCTCGTGTCACAGTTAAACTCGTTTCTGAAATGGGGGTAGGCACAGTCGCCGCAGGTGTAGCTAAGGCGAATGCTGACACTATTCTTATCTCAGGTCATGATGGAGGTACTGCCGCATCACCACTTAGTTCAACTAAGCATGCAGGTGCCCCTTGGGAGCTTGGTTTAGCCGAAGCTCAGCAAACTTTACTGCTTAATGGCTTAAGAAACAAAGTAACTCTTAGAACTGATGGTGGTCTACGTAATGGTAAAGACGTAATTGTCGCCGCTATTTTAGGTGCAGAAGAATACAACTTTGGTACTATTGCTATGATTGCTATGGGTTGTGTATATGTACGTAAGTGTCATTTAAATAACTGCCCCGTTGGTGTCGCAACTACAGATCCTAAGTGGAGAGCCAAATTCAAAGGCACACCAGAAATGGTGATTAATTTCTTTGATGGTGTAGCTGGTGAAGCACGTCAGACTATGGCTAAATTAGGTATTAGAAGTATTAATGAACTTATAGGAAGAACAGATTTACTACAACAAAGACATGTGCCGGATCACCCTAAAGCTAACATGGTAGATCTCTCTTCAGTTCTCAAAGACATTGTGCCAGAATTAGCTCAAGCTTCGGATCAAGACCCTTCATCCATAACTCGTTATCGTACTTTTGAGCGTAATGAAGGTGTGCACAAAAAAGCTGTAGATATTCAAATACTTAAAGATATTGCAGAATTAACCCAAGCTCAAGATGAGGTAAACCCACTAGCTAAGGTTATGGATCATCCTCCTATCGAGTTGAGCTATGACGTTGTGAATACTGACAGAAATCTTGGCACGCGCATCAGTGGACGTGTTGCAGAGTGCTACGGTGTCGAAGGTCTTCCAGAAAACAGTATTAATTTAACTTTTAATGGTACAGCTGGACAGTCATTAGGTACTTTCCTTACCAGTGGTATTACGCTTACTGTCAAAGGTGAAGCTAATGATTACGTAGGCAAAGGTATGTCAGGTGGTCATATTATTGTTAAACCAGCTGATATTGCCAGATTTAATCCTGCCGACAACTCTATTGTAGGTAACACTTGTCTCTATGGAGCTACTGGTGGTCATTTATGGGCTAACGGTAAGGCTGGTGAGCGATTTGGTGTAAGAAACTCAAATGCTACCGCAGTAGTTGAAGGTATTGGTGATCATGGCTGTGAATACATGACTAATGGACGCATCGTCGTGCTAGGTCTTACAGGCTCTAATTTTGGAGCTGGCATGTCTGGAGGTGTCGCTTATGTATTTGATGAAGATCAACACTTTGTTCGTCGTGTGAATGAAGAAATGGTAGTACCTCTTGCAGTTAAAAGACCTGAAGATATTGCTGATTTAAAAAATCTTATTATTGAACATGCCAAACGTACAGGCAGCGGCAAAGCCCTTGCTATACTCGATGATTGGGAATATTGCTTAAAACGCTTTGTTCGTGTTATTCCTAAGGAAAAAGCCGCTCTTGAGGCTTCGGAAAAACAGCATGAAAATGCCATTAATAAAATGTAATTATTTAACCAAAACAGACTAAAAGCCTCACTTAACTTATTAAGTGAGGCTTTTTATGCGTAAAATAATTTATGAACTTGAATTATCAATATCAGTTAGATACATTGTTAAATCTATTATTAATTTATGTCAGAAGAAATAAAAGAAAATCCTGCTGAAAACTTCTCAAATTTTAGCTTAGAAGCTATCGCTCAATCTGAAGAGTTAGCATTAAAAGAAGAGGCCAAAGCTAAAAAGAAACGAGTTTTCCTTAGTGGTATTATTGGTCTAGGTGCTACTCTTGCTATTCTAGGAATTTTAACACTTTTTGTTAAATTTATTATTCCTGATGAACCCGCTATCCTCAGTGTTTATAGTGGAGCACCACCTGCAAAAGTAGTCAAACAAGAAAAGCCAAAAAAAATACCTCCACCCACAGCTGAAATTCCTATTGTTAGCACTAACACTAACGCAAGCGTCACTATCGATATTCCAGAAATTGAAATTCCAGAAATCGAAATTGATGAAGTAGATTTAGAATCTGAAGACTTTGAAATGTCACTTGATGATTTTGTAGGTCTTGAATTAGATGGACTAGACAGCGATATGTCGAGCATGTTCGCTCAAGCTAGAGCTCCTAAATCCGTAGTATTTGTTATTGATTATTCTTTATCTATGCGTGGTCGAAAAATTGAACTAGCTAAAAAAGAATTAGCTAAAGCTGTCAAACGAATGAAAAACGGCACTAAATATCAAATTATTTTCTTCGGGGGTCCTGTATGGCTAGCTGAAGACAAAGTCACCTTAGGAAAGGAACACCCTGTTTTTGTAGAAACACGTACAGATATTAATGGTAATACTTATAAACGTAAAGGTAGTATCTGGGTTGACTCAAAAGGAAATGAGGCAGCTATTGATATTAAGTATCGTGTAGCTAATGATGCAACTATTGCTGAAAGCATCAAACATGTACAAGAAAACCCTATGTCTTTTGGAACTCGTTGGGTAGAGCCTGTTGAACTAGGACTATCTCTCAAACCAGAACTTATTTATTTTATGACGGATGGCACAGGCGGAAATCAGCAGCAAATGGAAGAATTAGCAAAAAAAGCTGAAAGTCAAAATACCGTGATCAATAGTATTGCTTTCATGATTTCAGAAAGACTCGAAAAACCAATACTTACTGTAGCTGAAATGACAGGTGGACTATTCACCGTTGTTGATAAAAAAGGTGAACATGAAATCAAAAACCTCAAACAATAAGTCTAAGTTTTTGTAGAAAACACCTAAATAGGTATCAATAAAAACGTGGGACGCAGTGTAGACGTAAAGCTGCTCGAATATCACGTATTGACCTCAACAGTTTCTAGTTTACTAAAAACAAGGAATTTTAAATGGGTAATCACTCGAGCAAAACTAGTGATTAAAAATATGGAGTTTTGGATGATTAAGAGGCTTGAAACATGACCGTGGAGCGCAGTGTAGAAATAGAGCTACTCGAGCACCACAAGTATTAGCTACAACAGTCTTCTGCACCACTAAAAACGAGGAGTTTTAGTGGGATAAGCGCTTTGACGAAGAACCTTAGGGTGAAGTGTAGAAAAACCTACTCGAGACCTAAGGAACGTCTGAGAAAAAGCGCTTAGCTACTAAAAGAACCGTTTTTAGTGAATTTAAGGAAGACCAGTGGGGTAATCAGAAGATTCAGGATAGTTGATGAAAACAATCCTGAGAATATGACTACAGCTACTGGGTGGAGTATTTCTTTACCTGTCTCTCCTGCTGACAATACCAGTGGTAAGAGTGCTAATAAGGCAGTTAAAGCAGTCATTAGGACTGGCACGAGGCGCTCTTGCGTACCTCTGATGACCATCGCTTGATCGAAGTTCTCGCCTTCGTAGCGCATGAGGTGTAAGTAATGAGAAATCATCATAATTCCATTTCTTGAGGATATGCCTATGAGGGTAACAAACCCTATAATCGTAGCAATAGAGAAGACCCCTCCACTGAGCCACACCCCTACGACAGAACCAATAAGCGCTAGGGGTATGGTCAGCATCACTTGCAAGGTAAGATTGATACTTTTGAAATAAGAATAGAGGACTAGGAAGATTCCAGCAAGAGAGAGTAAACTAAGCCATAGTATATTCTTTTGCGCTGAGCTTTGGCTCTCAAACTGTCCGCCATATTCAATATAATAACCTTCTGGGAGATTTAAGTTATATTTAAGAACGGTTTTAATGTCTTCGACGACACTGTAAACATCTCTATCTTGAGTGTTAGCCTGCACAATGATGCGACGATTGACATCCTCACGGTTAATCATATTAGGACCTTTAGCCTCCTCAACACTAGCAAAGGCGCCTAATGGTATCACTTGCCCACGCAAGGTATCAAAGGGGATTTTCTCAATCGCCTCTTTGTCTGTTCTGACTTTGTCATCAAGGCGGAGAATCACATCATAGACACGACGCCCTTGCATAATGTTCATGACTTTTTCGCCTTGGAGTGCCAATTCTGCATGCTCAGCAGCCTCACCAATCATCACTCCATGTTGGCGTGCTTTGTCCTTGTCAAAGATGATGTGCAACTGAGGTATCAGGAGCTGTTGCTCGACTTGTAAATCAGCAATACCTCGCACGCGTTCTATGAGTTGTTCTGCTTCTAAAGCTTTTTGACGCAGTATGGTTAAATCTTCGCCAAATATTTTGATAGCAATTTGAGAGTTCACGCCTGAAGTGATAAAATCAAGGCGATGCGAAATAGGCTGACCTATATTGATCACTACCCCTGGAATTTTTTCTAATTGTGAACGGATATCTCTCATCACTTCGGCTTTACTGCGCCCTGCTTTTTTATCTGACTGATGGAGGCTTAATTCTATTTCAGTGGTGTTGACACCTAATGCATGCTCATCCTCTGCGGCTCGACCAGTTCTACGTCCTGTGTGTTTGACTTCTGGGATTTCATGAAGAAGGTTTTCAGCTAGAGTCGCCATACGGTTAGATTCTTGCAAAGCTGTCCCAGGAGGCATGGTGATGTTGAGTGTATAACTACCCTCATTAAAAGCTGGCAAGAACTCTCTACCAAATTTGGGTATAAGAAGGATTACAAGAGCTAACATCCATATAACAAGCCCTACGGCTATCCATGTTTTACTAAAAGCTTTTTTGAGGTAAGCTGTAATGCCACGCTTAAGGTGGCGTACAAGCCAGCTATCTTTTTGATGCTGCATCTGTTTCATGTTAGGCAAGAGATATGAGCAAAGCACAGGAGTCACCGTTAGTGATACAAACAAAGAAGCCACAATAGAGGTCACATAAGCCAAGCCTAACGGTAGGAATATTTTACCCTCTAGCCCACCCATCGCAAATAGAGGTAAGAAGACAAATATCACCACAATAGTCGCAAATACTATAGAGCTGCGAATCTCTCTAGAAGCTAAATAAACAACTTCTATACTTGGTTTGCCTTTGCCTTGCTTGGCGAGCTGTTTGTTCTCACGCAAACGTCTAAATACATTCTCTACATCGACAATCGCATCATCTACAAGCTCACCAATAGCGACGGCTAAACCACCAAGGGTCATGGTATTAATACTCAACCCAAACCATTTAAAGATAATAAAACTCACTACAAAGGATAGTGGTATAGCCACGAGGGTTATACTTGTTGTTCTAAAGTTAAGTAAGAATAGAAGCAATACAATCGCTACTAATACCGAGCCATCCACGAGAGCTTCGATAATATTCTCAATGGCATTATGAATAAAGTCTGCTTGTTTAAAAATCTCAGCATTGATGGTCACCCCCTCTGGCAAGGTTTCTCTCACAGAGTCCAAGGTCTCCTCAATCGAATCAGTGACACTAATTGTGTCTGCTCCTGGTTGCTTGGAAATGGCTAGCATTACAGCCGGTTTACCATCTACAGCTGCATCTCCTCGCTTAGCTGTTGGCCCTGCTATTTTAATCTCTGCTAGATCGGCTAGAGTGAGCGCTGGGTAGTTCATATCTACCTGCTTAGCGATGACAATTTTTTTCAAATCGTCGAGTGAGTTAACTCTGCCTAAATTACGAATACCAAACTCTTGGTAGTCACTCATCATAAAGCCACCTGTCGTGTTGACATTGGCATTTTCTAAAGATTCTTTAACTTGATGAATCGTCACTTGATGAGTCAGCAATTTATTAGGGTCTACTAAGATATGATACTGCTGCTCTTCTCCACCCATCGTGGTGATTTGCGAGACTCCTTTGACTCCTAACAATCTTGGTTTAATCTCCCAATCCACCATGTTACTCAAATCCATAGGTGAAACACTAGGATTATCACTGGTCACTCCTACAAACATAATCTCCCCCATAATTGAAGAAATAGGACCCATGGTAGGTTTGACATCTTTGGGCAAATTAGCACTGATTTGATTGAGTTTTTCAGAGACTATTTGACGAGCAAGGTAAATATCTTGCTCCCAATCAAACTCAACATAAACCACCGAAAACCCAATAGAAGAAGATGAGCGGACATTTACCACTCCATTAGCTCCGTTCATTGAAGTCTCAATAGGAAATGTCACTAAGGTTTCGACCTCTTCAGGCGCTAGACCATGAGCCTCCGTAATAATAGTTACTGTAGGGCGATTTAAATCTGGAAAAACATCGATAGGCAAGGTCTGAATCACCCAGAACCCATAACTCAAAATAGCTGCCGCTATAGCTACGACTAAGAGCCTAAACTTGAGCGAAAGCTGAATAATTTTATCAAACATTTTTAGTTTATTTTAAGTTAATGATTATGACCTGCATGCTCATCCACCTCTTTTGGTTTATCAGTTTTAGCTTCTTCATGATGTGAATCATGATCGTGTACTTCTTCGTGCTCAAGTAACGCGTCTAGCGCCGCTAATTCATCTGCCGCACTCAGTTCTGAGGGTTCATCATCATGCCCATGGTCATGAGCACCTCCCATAGATACATACTGGAGTTGATAGTTGCCTCTAGTAACGACTAGATCACCTTGGTTAAGTCCTGATTTAATCTCAATATGATGCGCGCTCTTAGCACCTATAGTGACTTTTTTTCTATCTACATGTAGGCCATTCATCACGTAGACAATATATTCATCTAAACCGCCTAAGACAGCACTCTTAGGCACAGATAACACAGGCTCATTGTCACCTGTGAAAATTTCTAATGTTCCTTGTAAGCCAGATGGCACATCTGATTCTGGTGTTTCAATGACCACATACACTGAAAACGTGCGTGTACGAGGATCAATCACTCTATTGAGCTTCTGCACTTTACCATGAATGTGTCTATCAGGCATGATATCTAAATGCACCTCTGCATCTTGCCCTACCTCTAACTTAAAAACATCTGGTGTTTCGTAAGCTACACCTCTGACTAGCATTTGCGTAGAATCACCAATCTCCATAATCCAACCACCAGCTTGCACAACACTACCTATACCTTCGTATAGATTAAGCACAAAGCCATTCATAGGAGCCTTAATCTCTATCTTGTTAGAACCAATAGACAAAGGTTGTAAAACAGCTAATACATCACCTTTTTTGAAGTTTTGCCCTACTTTAACCTTAACATCTATAACTTCTCCCTCTGAGCGTGGCGAAATAATAGAGCTTTTCTCTGGCAATAACTCAGTAAACGCCAGCATTTCAACGGTATCTTGCATGGGCAATCTTTTGACCTTCTCTAGTTTAATCCCTAAATTATCAAATTGCTCTTGAGTTAAATCAAAATGATCAGGTTGAACTCCTCCTTGAGCAAAAGCTCCCTCTCCATGATCATGCCCTGGTCCTGCCATGAGCAGCAAGCTAGGCAGGCAAGATAGTAAAATAATAAATCGTAATTTCATAAGTTAGTGTGATAAATGTTATAAAACTTTTCCAGTAAGTGTTTCTAAGGCTATAGAAGCTTCAATAGCTTTAGTATAGACTTCTAAGGCTTCCATTTTGAGCTCCACCTCCTGCGCTTGGAAGTCAGCTAAATCAGCAATAGCTAACTGCCCATTATCAAATTTTTCTATAATCAAATCTTCGATTGACTGCCAGCCTTTGAGCATCTCTTGCTGGTAAACTTCACTACTCTCTCTCCACTCCTTAGCCTGTTGATAATGGTACTTCAATGCCGCATCCCACGACCCTGAATTGACTTGCTTTAAGGCAGTTTGAGTCAACTCTAACTGAGCTTGAGATCTGAGCAACTCACCTTGATTTCGATTCCATATAGGTAATGAGATACTTAAACCTACAAGAAAAGCTGAACTGTTGGCATCCTCATCTTTTTCATAAATCGCTCGTGGTGCAATTTCAGGCAGGCTAGCGTCTTTTTTAGCTACATTATAACGACTCTGGGCTAATTCAGCTTGTTTGTAGAGCAGGGCTTTTGCCCCAGCGTCTTGACTCAAGTCTTGGGTCAATTGAGCTAGCCCCGGCAGCGATTGCAGCTTTATTTTAGTGGCTATAAAGTCTTGTTGCTGTAAGCCTGCCATCTGCAACAACTCACGTTTAGCAGTGGATGTTTCCAATTTGATAGCTTTTAACTGTTGTTGCATGCGCAGTAAATCAATCGCTAAAATCTCGACTTCTAATCGCGTCATTTTTCCTTGCTCCTCTGCCTGTTTAATAGCTGTTTGTTGCTTTTCTATTAGAGTCAACTGCTCTGCTAATGCTAAGTATTTTTCTTGCTGTAACCAGCAATTAATATAAGCACGTAATACAGAATGTCTTAAAGCGAGCAATTGCGCTTTCTCTTCTAGCTGAGATGTTGCTTCTAGTAATTGCGCGTAATTCTGAGCAGCACCAAATTGCGACCACCTAAGAGGTTGTTCTATTTCGATAGACCAGGTATCACTCGCTTGCTGGTGATTGGCGGTGCTGTCTATTTGTAAGCTTGGGTTATCTAAGGTCTTAGCCGTAATAGCATCAGCTTTGGTTTGAGTCGTTGCTAATTTAATTTCTGCTGCTTGAGTACTATTGAGTAACACTTTGTGCATCAAACTATCAAAACTCAGTACTTGAGCCTCTTTAGCGCTAACTAAAGATAACGCTGAAATAATAATCAAATTAATTACAATAATCTTCATTACATTAAACATATAGTCTAGACTAACTTTTTTTGTCAAGACTAACTTTTTTACTAGGATTTCAAAAAGTTATGTACTCATAGCGTCATACAGCTACCTTTTATTTAATTAACTTAAGTAACTTAGGTAATAAGTCTTCAATTGCTACACGCTCTTGCTCCATCGAGTCACGATGACGCAAAGTCACAGTATTTTTGAGTTCATCACCGCTCTCACCAAGCGTATCAAAATCAATAGTTAAACAATAAGGTGTACCCACCTCGTCTTGACGACGGTAGCGACGACCTACAGCGCCAGCTTCATCATAAAAGACATTCATGTAAGATGATAGCTCACGCTCAATCTCCTTGGCGATTTTAACCTGCTCCGCATTCTTTTTAAGGAGTGGAAAAATGCCGACCTTGATAGGCGCCATACTTGGCTTAAATCTTAGAACTGTACGAGTCTCTACCTTGCCCTTGTCATTAGTGAGCTCTTCTTGGTCATAAGCCTCACAAATGAGGGCAAGAATGGTTCTATCACAACCAGCAGAAGGCTCAATGACGTGTGGCAAGTATTTCTCTCCTGCTTGCTCATCAAAATACTCAATCGGTTTGCCAGAATGAGTCTTATGTTGAGTTAAATCGTAATTACTACGATAAGCGACACCCTCAAGCTCTTGAATACCAAATGGAAAGGCATACTCAATATCGTAAGTTTTGGCTGAGTAATGAGCGCGCTCACCATCAGGAACATCAAGCACATGTAACTGTGTACGAGGAATCCCAATCTCTTCATAGAAGCTCAAGCGAGTCTCTAACCATTCATCACAAAGAGCGAGAGCATCATCTGGATGGCAGAAATACTCAATCTCCATTTGTTCAAACTCACGTGAACGAAACGTAAAGTTACGTGGATTAATCTCATTACGAAACGCCTTACCAATCTGAGCAATACCAAACGGGATTTTCTGTCTCGATGAGTCTAGTACATTCTTGAATTGAGAGAATATAGATTGAGCGGTCTCAGGGCGTAAGTAAGCTACAGCGTTAGGATCATCATCACTAGCTGAAGCCCCCATTTTGGTTTTGAACATCAGGTTGAAATCCTTCTCCTCAGTAAGCTCACACAAACGCTCCTCTTTCTTGCCTTGCTTCTTCTCTGAGCAGATTAAATCCTCAGGCTCAATTTGATCGGCACGATAACGCTTCTTACAAATCTTACAATCCACCATAGGGTCTGAGAAACCGCCTACGTGACCAGAGGCGGTCAATACTGCTTGGTGATTAAGGATAGAACCATCCATACCGACGATATCCTCACGCTCTTGCACCATCTTGCGCCACCAGTAATCCTTGAGATTACGTTTGAGCTCGGTACCTAAGGGACCGTAATCCCAGCAACCATTGAGACCACCATATAAATCAGCTGATTGAAAAATAAAGCCCCTACGCTTACATAGCGAAACAATCTCCTCCATCTTCTCAGGATCCGTCGTAAATTCTGTGTTATTCATACCTGCCAAAAAACTAACCACAAACCCCCAATGATGTAAAGATTATGTCTAATTAATTGATAATTGATAATTGATAATTGAAATCAGCTAGTGAGTAGCGTAGCTGATAAGACTGGAGCAAAGCGACAGCCCTTTAGGGTGAGCGACAGCTCGAGTAGAGCTGGGCGAATCAAAAGTGAAGAGTGAGCTAAGCATAGTTACAAAAATAATAACTACTTAGAGCCATTATGTTTTATATATGAAACTTATATCGCTATCTTCTATACGTACAATAATGTTTTTACGTTGTTTTTTGACTTCGATAACACTTATATATCTAAAAGCTTTGAAAATGCGATCTTTCATTTCTAAATCATCATATTTTTTCTGAATTTGTTTTTCATAAATTATTAGTTCGGACTCTAAGTCAACAACAGCAATAATAACTTTTATTTTTTTAAATGCCCTCATATCGATGACGCTTACATCTATTCTCTCCACATCAGATATTATCTCTAAATGGTGTTTTGGAATTCCAAAACGTAATGCTGTAATCAGAAAAATTGTCCAAAAAAATGTTATGATAATAATATCGTTCTCTATAATTACATCCAATATCACAGTCAGAAAAAATCCCGCTAATAAAAATACCAGGGCTTTTTTAGGAACATAAAAAAACGGAATCTCTTTTTTCATAGCTTAATAACAAAAACTCTTCATTAGTCAGAATCATATATACCTTAAAAAGTTTAATCAAATTATAGGTAATCAGTTGATGAAAATAACTAGTTTGGCCCAAATGCGAGAGCTTTTAAACGAGTAAAGTCAAACTTGTTTGACGGTTTTGATTAATAATCACCACTTTAAGCTCACCATCAGATTTTAACTGAGTTATTTTTGATGAGAAAAGGCGGCGCAAGAGTATTTTGAGGGTGAGTGTAATTAAAGTTACTCGACCCTGAAAAAATACGAGGTAGCTGTCTTTTCTCGCAAAAAGAACCAGTTAAAAAGGTTTAAAGATGCCTAGATAAGCTGCAATCGCGATGAGGAGGGTAAGTATAGCATAGGCCACTTTACTTGGTAACCAGCCTCTTTTGAGGGCTACTATACCTACACCGAGTAATAACCAGATAAGGAGTTTTGGGTGGACCCAGCCACTTTCTGCCATTTTGAGGTTAAGTCTGGCCATCATGCCAAATCCACTGACTAATAAACCTAGTAGACCTATGCCTTGAAAGATAGCGCCCATTTTGCGTAAGCCGGCTACGCACTCTTCTTTGGCGGATTTAGCGTTGATGAGACTAGAGAAACCAATAACGAGAAGTACGATACTGATAATATGAATCCAAGTATAAATAAGTATGTTCATGATTTAAAAAAATTAGGAGTTAACTATGGTGAACACTTATTTAACTACTCTCTTTTAAATAAGTCTAACCCTTTTATGTTTTTTATATCTACTTGTGCTTCGATAGTCGTCAATAACTCAGGTAAATGATATTCAATAACTCCCCACATTACAGAAGTATCAATTTTATCATAAGCGTGAGCTAGCACATTGCGAAAATCTATAATAACTTGAGGGCTAGCTAAAATACTTAAATCTTCTGGGTTTCTCTTTTTTATGCGATTAAGAGCCTCTCCTATAATCTCAAATTTCCTTTCTACTGCAGCAAAAACAAGGTCATCTTCAGAAAATGATTCATAATTATGCCCTCGGCAAAACCTATAAATATGATTGCCTGCATTAAGTATATCTATATAACACTTGATGGAGTACTCATCCATAAAGAAAAATAAGATCACGCTCCATTGAGCTTTGAAATACAGGGTTACTTATCATGCTTGGGGTCAACACTTGCACAGGTCGATTAAACTGACTACTGATTTGATTGATTAAGCCGAAGTAACGCTCAGGCATAGTCTCTGGAAAAGGTTCTGAGAATTCAACATACATATCAATATCGCTATCGATAGACTCTTGTCTGCGAGCTACCGAACCAAATAAACCTAAACGCTTTAGTTGATAAGTATCAACCAGCTCTGGAGCGCATAAGGTAATTTCATCGATAAGTGCCATCATAACTTTATTTAATTAAAGATTAAGTAAACTTAAGCCACTAGGCAAGAATAAAGGCTCTGCGAAATAATACTGCAGATTCTAATATAGTTAAATACTACAAACTATTCAGGATGTTTAGTGGGCTACTTGCCTCCGCTCGGTTAGACAGAGCAGGTAGGCCTATATTGTAAGCTGTGCGTCCAGCTTGGGTTGCTTGAGCAAAAGCTTGCGCCATTTTAACAGAGTCTTGGGCAATAGCAATAGCGGTATTCACTAATACCGCATCTGCACCTAGCTCCATAGCTGCTGCAGCGTGACTAGGAGCGCCAATACCTGCGTCAATGACGACAGGCACACGTGACTGTTCAATAATGATTTGTAATTGGTATTTAGTCTCGAGCCCTGCATTCGAGCCAATAGGTGAGCCTAGAGGCATCACAGTAGCCGCGCCTGCTTCTTCTAAGCGTTTGGCGAGTACTGGGTCGGCATTGATATAAGGGAGTACGGTAAAACCTTCTTTGACGAGGATTTCAGTGGCCTTGAGAGTTTCAATTGGGTCTGGAAGTAAATAATTAGGATCTGGGTGGATTTCTAATTTAATCCATTTAGGCAGACCAATAGAGTGAGCTAGACGAGCTAGACGCACCGCTTCCTCTGCGTTCATAGCGCCGCTTGTGTTGGCGAGCACGAGGTATTTTTCAGGGTCTACGTACTCGAGGATATCTGCTTGAGTATCTTTGTTGCCTGTTAAATCAGCACGACGTAGAGCCACAGTCACCATCTGTGTACCTGAGGCGGCTAGTGAGTCAGCCATCAGCTCAGATGAACTGAACTTGCCAGTGCCCACAAAAAGACGAGAGCTAAACTCTCTGTCAGCTATTTTAAGTAAATCAGACATATTTAATAGGTGCTTAGAGGCTAAACACCCTTAAGCTTTAGTCGCTGTAATAGCATTGTAAATACTCTCAAAGAAAGTGTAGCCATGAGCGGCTTCGCTATGCTCATCAGCCCAGTCTGGGTCGTAATGTTGCTTAGTCTTGATAAAACGCTCTGGATGCGGCATGAGCCCCATGACTCGGCCTGTTTCATCTTGTAAGCCTGCAATTGCTGCATGTGAACCGTTGAAATTCTCTGCGTATTTAAAGACAACTAAGCCCTGCTCATCATACTGTTCGGCGAGAGCGGCATCCATAGCCACAAACCTCCCTTCTGCATGCGCTACAGGGAATTCTACTGTGTCACCTAGGCCTTGAGTATAAGGGCTGTTTTTGGCGCTGACGTGGAGATGCGACCATTTACAGATGAAGCGCTCAGAAGTGTTTTCTGTCAAGCTACCTGCTGGCAATAAGCCAAGTTGCATAAGGATTTGAAAACCATTACACACACCGAGGAGGTAGCCTCCTTGAGCATGATGCTCATGCAAGGCTTGACCGAGTCGGTTGCTGATTTCTAGCTGAGCAAGACGTCCTGCCATGACGTAATCACCATAACTAAAACCACCTGCAAGCATCACAAGGTCGACGCCCTGTAATTGCTCAGGTTTAGCTAGAGCGATAGGCACGAGTTGTACTTCAAAACCGACGATTTCCAAAGCTTCGACACTCTCGACATCGCAGTTAGTTCCTGGAAATTTAAGAATGAGCGCTTTGGCTTGTTGTGTTTTTGTCATCATAAATTAAGAAAAAAGATTTTAATAGTACTCAGCAAGCTTGTGCTTCCAAATAGTTTTGAGATCAGCAATTGATTCGCTGATAAGGCTCTGCTCATTACTTGTAATAACTAGATTTTGATGAGATTTGGTGGTTTCACCAATCCAGCTAATAGCTTGTCCTGCAAAAACTGCTTCAAGAGCCTCTTTGTTTTCTGGGGCAACCTCAATTGCTATACGTCCACTAGATTCAGAGAATAAAGCCACCTCTGAGCTGAGCTCTTCGCTTGCAGCAAGGTTTGCGATATTAATCTCTACGCCTACTTTTTCTGAGAATGCCATTTCTGCAAGAGTGACAGCTAACCCCCCTTCTGAGATATCATGAGCAGAGAGGATGAGACCCTCCTGCTGGACTTTGTGATAGCTTTCATAGAGCGCAAAATTTGTCGCTAAATCTGTCTGTGATACTTTAGATGCTTCTAATTCACTTACTCGACTGTATACAGAGCCACCTAAGCGGTTTTGAGTCTCACCAATGACAGCAATGAGGCTGCCCTCTTTGCGTAGTGATGAACCAGTGACTTGGTTGGTGTCCTCTACAATGCCAAGACCACTACAAAGGAAGGTCACAGGAATATTAATTGCCTTACCTCCAACTTCGAAGTAGTTATAGAAAGAATCTTTACCCGAGATATAAGGAGCTTGGAAGGCTTCGGCTGCGTCAGCGATACCTTTGACACACTCAACCAACTTACCTAGCTCTTGAGGGTCTTCAGGATTACCCATACAGAAGTTATCTAATAAACCAATTTTCTGCGGGTTAGAACCAACTAATACGAGCTGACGTACAGTTTCGTCGACACTAGCAAGACCCATTTCATAAGGATCGAGCTTGCCCCACTCTGGCAAGAGTGAGAGCCCCATAGCGTAGCCCTTGTTACTGTTGACCACACTCATGACCGCTCCATCTTGAGGTGCGTCACCTGTTGCGCCTGCTAAAGGCTTGAGGATGGTTTGTCCTTGCACCTCGTGGTCATACTCACGAATCACTGGCTCACGAGATACAATGGCAAAATCAGCTAAGACTGAT
Source organism: Akkermansiaceae bacterium UBA4589 (assembly GCA_002387565.1). Taxonomy (GTDB): domain Bacteria; phylum Verrucomicrobiota; class Verrucomicrobiia; order Verrucomicrobiales; family Akkermansiaceae; genus UBA4581. Next base: position 135,556 of record DGJT01000032.1, read on the forward strand.
TTGATAGACGCGGCTAAATTAGCCTCTCCTTTGAGAGTTGGTAATTCAGCAAGTTCTGGTGTGTTAAATACTGCTTGTAATTGCTTAACCGGAGCTTCGTGTAAGTCGGTGTTATCGAGTTCACACACGATTTCACCATCATGGTAAATACGTAAAATTCCAGAATCATTAGACTCACCAAAGACAAACATTTCTGTTTGGTAAGTATCAGCTAGTGTTTGCAAGGCTGGTAGGTTCTCTTCCTTAACTGCGAGAACCATGCGCTCTTGACTCTCTGAGAGGAATATCTGCCAACTGCTAAGACCTGCTTCTTTGAGGGGAGCACGTTCGAGGTAGAGGTTACCACCTGTTTCTGAGAGCATCTCGCCTGCTGCTGATGAAAAACCACCTGCACCACAGTCAGTGACAAATTCAATGAGGTCTTGGTCACGAGCCTCGAGGATAAAGTCCATGGCTTTTTTCTCCTCGATAGGGTTACCAATTTGCACGGCTTGGTTGTCCTCTTCGTGAGAGTCTTCGCCAAGGGCTGCTGAGGAGAAGGTAGCACCTTTTAGACCATCCTTACCTGTACGACCACCAATCACGATAATCTTTAAATCAGGCTTCATCTCTTTGTCGATGTACTGATGTTCAATCACGCCAGCAGCACCACAAAATACTAATGGATTATAAGTGTAAGTATCATCAAAGGCAATCGCACCACCTACAGTAGGGATACCCATACGATTACCATAATCTCGAACACCTCGTACCACACCACGCATAATACCTAATGGGTGAATTACATCTGGAGCTAGAATCTCTTCTTGCTTCATATCTGGTGAACCAAAACAGAATACATCTAATGCAGCTGTAGGAGTCGCTCCTTTTCCTGCACCTATAATATCGCGAATCACACCTCCAAGACCTGTATTAGCACCTGCATAAGGCTCAATAGCACTTGGGTGATTGTGAGTTTCTACCTTGAGACACACAGCATTCTTACCGTCTAAATCGATAAAGCCTGCATTATCATGAAAAGCACTGAGGACAAAACCTGGCTTGGCATCAAAGATTTTTTCTGACGGGTCTTTGATAAATGTTTTAAATAGGCTTTTAACTTCTTCGGCTTGCCCATCTTTTTGGTGAGCAATGGTAGCTGAGAAAATACGATGTTTGCAGTGCTCACTCCATGTTTGAGCAATAACTTCGAGCTCAACATCTGTTGGCTCACGATTCCATTTCTGATAGATTTTTTGTACCTCTACCATGTCTTCTTGAGACAAAGAGAGCTTCATATCCTCACTAAGAGCTAAAAGCTGCTCAGGAGATAAATCACGAATAGGTATATGAATAAATTCGGCTTTACTAGACATTAGATTACTTAGAAAAATGGATTTGTGAAGTGTGAACCGCAGGATTACAGAGCTCTGACTCAACGCGCTTGGCTACATGCTCGATCAAGGCTTGATCTATATCTGCCTTATCCGCACTAACAAAGACTCGGTGTTGCAGTTGCAAACTATTTAATTCAAAGGTTTGCTCTGCTCCTTGGTAATAATTAAGAATAGCTTGCTGCTCTAAATCAAGAGCATCAGGGCGCATTTGGTACTCAAGGTAAAATAAAGTGCCTTCTGGGAGAACTAAATCAGCACTTGATGGAGCTGCTGTGAGTATTTGCGTCACCTCATCGAGGAGTACAGTCTTGGCAAATTCTTGCACTGCTGATTCCTCACCTGTAAATTCGATATTGTAAAGGTTTGCTGTGGTAAAGCTAAAGGCTATCCCTGCAGAGGCTGCCGTTCTAATCGGAGTGTAGAGCACATGCTCTAAAGCCTTGCCCTTATTGTCTTTGGATGTAATCTCAAAGGTCATTTTTTGTGCCATCATAATGATTTCAATTAAGCTTGTTTAGAAATACGCTCAAGCACCTCTGCATACCCCTCCATGACGCCACCTAGATCCTGTCTAAACCTGTCTTTGTCCATTTTCTTGCCTGTTTCTACATCCCACAAACGGCAAGTGTCTGGGCTAATCTCATCAGCAAGTACGATAGTACCATCAGCTAGCTTGCCAAACTCAATTTTAAAATCAACGAGCTTTAAACCGCATTTAAGGAAGAAATCAATCATCACTTCATTGATGACTAGCGCCTTCTCCTTGAGGATTTGGCATTCTTCGGGAGTGGCTAAGCCTAGTTCGCGCGCATAATCATCATTAATTAATGGGTCACCTAGAGCATCACTTTTGTAAGAGAATTCAACTATGGGCGTCTTAAATGGAGTGCCTTCTGCAACACCTAAGCGTTTTGAGAAACCTCCTGCTGCTACATTGCGTACAATCACCTCTACCATGAGGATGTCCACCTTCTTTACTAAGAGATTAATTTCATCTATATCTTCGATGAGGTGAGTCTCTACATTCTTTTCATGTAGCATTTGATACATCAGCAAAGTAATAGCCTTGTTGAGCTTACCCTTGTTGGCAAAATCAGCTTTTTTTTCTGCATTAAAGGCAGTTGCTTCATCTTTGAACTCCATTCGAAGGGCTTGTGCATCATCAGTAAGATAAAGCCTTTTTGCTTTGCCTTCGTATAGTGGTTGAGTGGACATCATAAATTAATAATTAAGGTGGACAAGTTCTAGCTCATAAACACTAAATCGGTCAACCATATATCCACAAAAAAGATAGCAGTAAAAAATCCTCATCTACGCTGATTTTAGCCAGCACTTGACTAAGCTTCATTTAGTCTCTTTACTTCCTGCATGTCAACAGCCCCTACCGCCAGTTCCATTGCCAGCGCTAAAGACCTCTGCGTACAGTACGGCCACCAAAAAGTCTTAGATGGAGCAACTCTCGCTATCCAAAAATCAGAGCGTATCGGTCTAGTCGGGCGTAACGGCTGCGGTAAGTCTACCTTCCTCAAAATTTGCGCAGGCATGGATACCGCTGATTCAGGGGATTACAGTATCAGAAATGGCATCATTATGGGATACCTTCCACAGAATTTTGAGCTCCCTGATGACTCTACCGTGCTTGACGCCACCATGTCTGGAGCACAAAAGGTGCTAGATATGATCACCGCTTATGAGAACTGTGACCCTTCAAGTGACGAAGGTGCTGAGCTCTTAGATAGTATTAACCACCATGACGGCTGGACGCTAGACTCACGTGCTATTTCTATTCTTACTAATCTTAACGCCCCTCCCGTTGATCGTCTCGTTGGCACTCTATCTGGAGGAGAAAAACGTCGTGTCGCATTAGCTCGTGCTATCTTATCTCAGCCAGACTTACTCATCCTCGATGAGCCTACCAACCACCTTGATACTGAATCTATCCAATGGCTAGAGACCTTCCTCTCACGTTACACAGGCACCTGCTTATTTGTGACCCATGACAGGTACTTTCTCGACCGAATCTCGACACGTATTGTAGAGATTTCTGAAGGCAAGTGTATCAGCTACCAAGGCAATTACACAGAATACCTTCTCTCACGTGCAGAACGCATGGAGCAAGAAGCAGCCAACGAACACAAACGCCAGCGATTCCTC
>DGJT01000041.1 GCA_002387565.1 Akkermansiaceae bacterium UBA4589
AATAAAAGGTTCAAGGTCAAAAAAACACCGATTTATTCAACCTCTATATTACCTCTCTCTCGTTCGCGAAGTTGTTCTCTGTAGAGCTTTACTGCCTCTTGGCGCTTGAGCATAAGCCACGCTTGCTGATACACTTGCTTATCCTCTGCGCTTAATGCGGCTAATTCTTGCTCGCTGAATAGTTCTTGGTAGGTATCTTGCTGCTCATTGAGGTATTGTTGTACTTTGCCTTCTAAGTACAGCTCCATGCGCCACTGGTCACGTAACCATTCTCTGGCTTGAGATTTGAAGTCCTCGCCTTGATTGGCTTTATAAGCGCTGCGTTTGCGCCATTGTTCAATAACCTCTTCTGATTGATGTAGTGTCAGCCAGTCGTTCAAACGTAGGTCTAGTTGAGCCTCGTCGATGGGAAAGCTCTTGGAATGGTGACGAGCTTTGATTTTGAGTAGTTCTTCGTCTATGGCTTGCCATGTTGCCCAAATTTGTAATTCATTGAGGCGTGCCGCTGATAGTTGAGCTTTGTCCTCATCTTGATCTAATCCTTCTTGCCACAAGCGGTATTGGATGTGCCAATCTACTTGTGATTGGTAGATAGGCTTATGGTAAACTAGGGCTGTGATTCTGTCTGTTGGCGTAGATTCTTGCTGATGCTCAGCTTGTTTTGACTTGGCTAACTGACTGACCAATAAGCGATGCAAAGGCCCATTGAGCTGCCAGTCTAAAGTGAATAAAGCCATGGCTACTATATAAAAAGCAAAGCGCCACAGTAGCTTTTTCATCAGAGGGCTTTTAAACTTGGGCATATCAACTAGAGATCTAACTCTTCCTTAGGCTCCTTAGTCACATAAGAAGCAAATTTATTTTCTAAATCTTTAGGCACTACAGCGCTCACCCAAGCACCTTGAGATTGGTGCTGCAAATCTAGTACCTTGCCTTGTGCGTAGAGCAATGCGAGTAAGTCGCCTCGATCATGAGGAAGCAGGTAATGCTCACACACGACCTTGTCCTCTAGCATATGCGCAAAACTCTGCATAAGGTAAGGCAGGGTTTCGTGATTTTTAGCAGATACAAGAACGCAGTCTGGAAATCTGGTTTTGAAGGCACGTTTTTCCTCGGGTGAAATTTGGTCAATTTTGTTGAGTACAAGGAGTTGAGGTTTGTTCTCAATGCCTAATTCTGCAAGTACTTTTCTCGTGGCATTATAGAAAGCTTCAAATTGAGGTTCGCTTGCATCGAGTACATGAATGAGGAAATCAGCTAACACAGCTTCCTCCAAAGTCGCCTTAAATGATTCCACCAAGCGATGCGGCAAATTACGAATAAATCCTACAGTATCTGTAATGAGTAACGGTTGACCATTAGGTAATTCTATCTTGCGAGTGGTTGGGTCAAGTGTGGCAAAGAGCTTGTCCTCGGCATAAATATCTGACTGACTTAGGGCATTAAGCAAGGTCGATTTACCCGCATTGGTGTAGCCTACAATGGCAGCGTGACTTAGAGCGTTTCTCTCGCGTTGTTTACGCTGAGTTTTACGTTGCACTAGTACTTTATCTAACTCTTCTCGTACACGAGCAATGCGCTCACGAGCTATACGTCTATCGACCTCAATTTGCTTCTCACCCTCACCTCTGGTGGCAGCACCTCCTCCTGCTCCACCCTGTCTATCCAAGTGAGTCCACATCTTAGCCATGCGAGGCAAGGCGTAATGCATACGGGCTAGCTGTACTTGTAATTGAGCTTCCTGTGTCCTAGCTCTTGAGGCAAAAATATCGAGAATCACCTCTTCTCTATCGATGACGGTTATCCCACTTTCTTTTTCCCAAGCACGCTGTTGCATGGGGCTGAGCTCATTATCAAAAATAATACAGTCACAATCTAATGATTTAGCTAGTTCGATAAACTCAATCGCTTTACCTGTACCACAAAGCCATTTGGTGTTTTTTTTGCGTACAAAGGCCAACTCTGCAGCCACAATACCCACCTCTAAGGTCGTCACCAACTCTTTAAGCTCCTCGAGCAAGGCCTCATCTTCGGAATTATTCTTATCAAAAGTCATGCGCAACAACAGGGCTCTTTCGACCTTGTTGGGCTTTTCTTTGATTTCAAAGATATTATCCTTACTCATGAATGATGGTAACTATAAAAATACGCTTAAGGTTGTTTAAAGCTGCTTCAATCGCAGGCTCAATTCCTTGCTTTGCGAAGCATCGGGTCTAATTTCAATAATGTGCAAGCCTGTCAACTCAGACTCGACAACCGCTTCTAAATCTTCTGGCGCGTTGACTAACTTATAATGCGCCTTCCACAGCTGAGCCAAAGCTGATAAATCTAACTCTGGGTTTTGTAGGATCATTTCCTGCACTTGAGGACTTAAACCTTTAAAAAATGGTAACTGTTCAAATATCCTCCCACCTGAATTATTCATAACGACTAAATAAGCCACCGAATCTTGAGGTAATTTTTTGGCTAGAGCAAACGCACCTACATCATAAGAAGTAGTCACATCACCTAAAACGGCCCATGAAGCGTCACATGAACTGGCTAAGCCTAAGAACGTCGCCACTTGGCCGTCAATACCATTGACCCCCCTGTTAGCTCTGACTTCTTCATAACAGACATCAGACTGAGCGGTTAATGCGGCATAGCGAATAGGCAAACTATTACCAAGATACCAACTATTGCCTAAACTCGCAAAAATCGACACTTCGCGCATCCATGATGCTTCACTCTGAGGGTAGGCAGCTAATAATTCTTGCAACTTGCCCTGTCTCTTGCGGTCTTGTGGCAACAAATCTAAAACATCATCCACAGCCTCAACATCACCTAATCCTTTGAGTACTCGAGTAATAGAAGTGCATTGAATCCATTGACTTTCTCTGGCGAGACCTGGCTCATGTTGCCTCGTGATAGACGAAACTTTGACTTTAGGCAATTCTTCTAAATCACGCCAAAAACGCCCACTAGGTACTTCGCCAATACGCAATATTTTACCTGGCTTGTGTTGTTGTACGATGCTCTCACCACCTAGCAATTCCAAAGCCCCTAGCGCACCACGTAAACCACTAGTGACATCAGCTAATACTGGAGCTTTGAGCTGCTTGAGAAAGGCGAGCACCTCTGCTCTATCCTCAACCTCTAGCCCTCCTAGCATGACCACTAGACCTCTCCAGGTATCTTGTTCCAAAAAGTGCATCAAGTCAGCGACTTGAAAAGGCTGACGTTTGAGAGCTATTTTAGAATCTGCATCACCTAAGTCTGGACTGAGCAACCCTCTGAGTTCTTCTGTTTGCAGAGCTTCAATGACTTTGATGTCTGTTTCTGGAAATCTAACATTGAGCTGCCACACATCATGACCAGACCAATTTTCTTCTAATTGCTGAACCCACTCATCAGGTGATTCATTTAAAGTTAAATCAATATCTATTTTACCCTCAATAAAACCATCAAAAAGTTGCAACTGAGGCATGCACTGAGGAGCACCAGAATCATTATAACTGCGAGGCAAATCAGCTGATAAAATAATCAGTGGTCTTTGCTGAGTATGAGCCTCAATAACGGCGGGTAATAATTCCGCAATCGCAGTCCCACTTGTGGCGACAATGACGCCTACTTTATTCGCTTGATTAGCATAACTCGCTTGTAAGCGACCCAGCATAAAAAAGCCGGCACTACGCTCATCGTAGTGTGACCATACTTGGTAACCGTTCTCTTGCGCAACCTGAGTTAAGGCGACAGATAGCACGAGGTTGCGAGCACCTGAGCATACCATCAGCTCTAGCTCACCCAGCCTTTGTAACTGTTGCGTTAACGTGGCTAAGCCAGTTAGAATCTGATCGTGCGGGTTCTGCAACTCTCTAAGTTTAAATTATAAATTAGCTCCAATTTCCGCAAGAGCGTAGAAGCTATCTGGCTGAAGGCTGGCGCCTCCTACAAGTGCTCCATCAATATCTGGCTGGCTAAAGAGCTCTTGAGCGTTATCTGGTTTAACACTGCCGCCGTATTGAATACGTACTTTATCTGCAAGTTCTTGACCTACTTGAGCAGCTAATAGACGACGCACGATAACGTGAGTGTCTTGTGCTTGTTGTGAGGTTGCTGTGACACCTGTGCCGATAGCCCAAACTGGCTCATAGGCAATCACGAGCTCACTTAAATCAGCGGCATCAATACCTACTAAACCACCTTTGATCTGTGTTTCAAGCACGGCTTCAAGCTGACCTGATTCTCTTTCTTCAAGAGTTTCACCAATACAAAAGATAGGGATTAAGCCTGCCTCCAGTACTTTTTTCATTTTAGAATTAATAAAAGCATCAGTATCACCATAGAGTGTGCGACGCTCACTGTGACCTAAAATCACATATTCTGCACCGACTTCTTTGAGCATGCTGACACTGACCTCGCCTGTGTAAGCTCCTGAATCTTGGTCTGACACATCTTGTGCCGATAAACCAACAGCTGTATTAGCTAATAACTCTTGAGCCTTTGGTAAAGAAATAAAAGCTGGAGAGATGACCACATCTACTTGATCAGTTTCTGATTGTAAAAGTGTGTTGAATTCAGTCAAAAAAGCCTCTGTCTCTTGTGGTCCTTTGTTCATTTTCCAGTTAGCGGCAATAATTAATTTTCTCATGTTTTTATAGTATTAAAGTTGATTGGGTTGATTAAATTTCTGTGAGAGCGTCCACACCTGGCAATACCTTGCCTTCTAGTAGCTCTAATGAGGCTCCACCTCCAGTAGAGATAAAGCTCATCTTGTCTTGGAGGTTGAATTTCTTCACAGCTGTGACTGAATCACCACCGCCAACAATACTTAGAGCGTCGCTCTGAGCAAGGGCTTCGGCGACTTTTTTCGTACCTGTAGCAAAGCTATCAATCTCAAAAACCCCCATAGGGCCATTCCAAAGTACTGTTTTGGCGCTCATTAAAACATCGCTAAACTCTTTAATTGCGACCTCTCCGATGTCAATACCTTCCCAACCTGCTGGAATTGTACCACCTTGACCGTAGACCTGAGTATTTTGAGTCTCTGCACCATCCTTGAACTCCTGTGTAATTAAGGTGTCTGCAGGCAAGAGGAAATCCACGCCTTTGGCTTTGGCTTGTTCTAACAAGTCTAGAGCTAAGTCTAATTTATCATTTTCTACGAGTGAATCCCCTACTTCGTAACCCTGAGCCTTACGGAACGTATAAGCCATAGCTCCTCCAATAATGAAAGCGCTGGCTTTTTCCATGAGTGAGCTGATTACTTGAATTTTATCACTGACTTTAGCGCCACCAATAATGACGACAAATGGTTGTTGTGGAGCTTCTAGTTCATCTTGCAAATAAGCAAGCTCAAGCGCCATTAAATGACCCATAGCTGCTTTTTCAACAAATTTGGTCACACCGTGCGTAGAAGCATGCGCTCTATGTGCTGTACCAAAGGCGTCATTCACAAAAATCTTAGCCTTACCTGCGAGAGCCTTGGCAAAATTAGCCTCATTTTCGGTCTCTTCGTTATAAAATCTGACATTTTCAAGGAGCAATACACCACCTGACTGTAATTGAGCTCTTTGCTCCAATGTTGGATCACCTATGCAGTCATGAGCAAACATCACGCCCTGACCTAAGAGGTTAGCTAAACGAGCAGCTACAGGAGCTAGACTGGCAGATTCCACCTTTTGACCGTTGGGGCGACCCAGATGAGAACACAAGACAAGTTTAGCACCTTTTGCTAATAATTCTTTAATACTTGGTAGTGCTGCGACGATACGAGTATCATCGGTAATTTCACCATCTTTAAGTGGCACATTAAAATCAACACGCATCAAGACTTCTTGGTCTTGTACCTCTAGCTCTTTTATTGATAATTTAGGCATAATTTAATTTATTAATTAGAGCCTAGCCCATCAGTAGTCAAGGTTTTAAGCAGACTCTTCAAAGGCTTTAATCAGCTTTATTTGAGAGAACAAAAAAAAGAGACAAATAAGTCGTGTAATACATCTATTTTTAGTTGTAATCCGCCTTAGATTTAATCACTAGCAGTTCATCATCTCTAATGATAATATCTTGCTCATCTGTTTTATGGTAAGACTCTGAGCTAATGAGTATCATACTTGAATCAGCATCATACTGATAATCTTCATTAGAAATAATAACTAGAACCTCGTCTGCTCTTAAATCATTTTGGTCTACCCCGTCATGGTAAGTCTGCTCGTCTAATTGAGAATAATTGATATTCTCTAGATGACTGATTTTTATATCGTAACTCGCAGCCCCTCTATTATAAGAACTCTTGGGAACAATAGCCAACACTTCATCATGCCTTAAGCCATACTCATCAAGCTCTACTTTGCCCAATTGATTGATTTGCTTAAATACATACACACACGCAAGTATAGATAACACCACTATAGACGCAGCCATAACGAAAGGCGTTACCTTATAAATGCGAGTGAATAAATTAGTCATTTTTCAAGGATAGATTATTATAGAATACCTGTTCTACGTTTCCTTGTAAAGTTTTGTTTAGATAAGGAGTGTTTTCACTCTTAGATTTGATAAAGTTTCTATCTACGAGGGTTTCAACATTAGGGTCAAATAAGACTATATTAGCAGTAGCTCCCACCTCTACTTTAGCCACATCCAAATTCATGAGAGTTCTTGGCATATCACAGTAGGCTTGCACCAAACGCTGCCATGATAATTTACCCTTACTAATCAGTGCGTCATAGAGACTAATCAAGGCAGTATCTAAACCAATAATACCATTAGGTGCCGCCACAAAGTCTAATGACTTTTCAAAAGGACTATGAGGAGCATGATCTGTAGCTAGCATATCGATAGTGCCATCAATAAGCCCTTGGAGTAACGCTGCATTATCCTCCAGCGTTCTTAATGGAGGGTTCATTTTATAATGCGTATCATAGTCAGCAATATCGTCAGCTGTAAATAATAAGTGATGTGGTGATACTTCCGCAGTCACTTTAGCTCCACGCTCTTTCCAAAAAGCCACTAAATCCATGCCAATTTTAGTGGTCAAATGTTGTATATGAATACGAGCACCTGTTGCATGCGCCAGAGCAATATCCCTATTTAAGGCTATTTCTTCACTACATGGAGGTGTGCCCGCTACACCAAGCTTGTAACTTAAGGCACCTAAATTCATCGCCCTGTCTCCTGCTAGCTCATTGGTTTCACAATGGCTCGCAAATAGCATATCCATAGGAGCGCCATATTGCATCGCTTGGTAAAGCACAGAAATATCCTCAACTGTATCGCCATCATCTGTGAGCATCACAATCCCATTAGCATGCAAAGCACCTATATCCGTAATCTCCTTACCTGCACGTCCACGAGTCACACAAACTGAAGTGTAGACCTCAATAGGGCTGACTTCTGAGGCTTTATCTAAAAGTTGTTTAACCGTAGCTACACTATCAATGGCTGGTGTTGTATTAGGCATACATACCACACCTGTTATCCCTCCGTTAATCGCTGATTGCACACCTGTAGCCAAGGTTTCCTTGTGATCACCACCTGGCTCACGAAAATGAACATGCGCATCAAATAAAGCTGGCAAGAGGATTTTCTCTCCTCCTCCCTCATAAATCTGTGCTTGCGCAGGTGCTTCTATGCTTGCCTCAATTTTGGTTATTACACCGTCTTCGATAAGCACATCACAAGGCGCCGACAATTCAGCACTATCTGAAGAAGCAATTTTAACCTGACGAAGCAGAATTAGCGGACACGTAATAGAAGAAAAAGACTGTGATGACATGCTCTTGACTATAACTAAAGACCTCTAAAAGTCCAGCGATTAAGCCTATATTTAAAGGGACTGTTGCAAGTCTACTTTTTTACCTCTTTTTCAATATCTTTGAGTAAGATACGCAGAGCCCCACCTGAAATCCAAATTTCCTTAGTCAACCCAAACAATGAGCCAAACATAAGCACAAGGGCTCCAATAAAAGAATAATGGGCGATTTCATCAGCTCCAAATATCTTGAGCAACATACCAAAAACTGAGAGCAATAAGGATAAAGCTCCTAATAATTGCATGAGTCTAATCAATTCCAGTCGCTGGCGTAAATTAGAGATTTGAAGAATTAATAAATCTTCATGATTACCTTCCCATTCGGTATGTAACTTTCTAATGAGCGCCGAAAGATGCAAAAAACGATTCGTATAAGAAAGAAATAATAAACTCACCGCAGGGAAAAGCAGCGCATAAGTAGAGATAGGCAAATCCATAATAAAATATCACACTACACGACAAAAAATCA
>DGJT01000015.1 GCA_002387565.1 Akkermansiaceae bacterium UBA4589
ATAATATAAGCTTTTTTTCGCTTGTATATAATTAGGGTCGCTTTCTTTCTCTATGAAATCTCTCGCAGTAATATATTCTAAAAAACCTGCATTACATATTATAAAATCTTTAAGGTCATCAAATTCAAAGTTAGGTATATTTGCATTATTAAAATAATCTAATACAACAGTAAGCTGTGGTTCTGGAGAGTCATAATCAAGAGTATTTGCAGCCCAGTAAGTAATATCAACTAGAGCATTAAAATACTTTCCTTCTTTACTTAAAATTTCAGCAAAATATTTATGAACTATTGCTTCAGAACTAAATAGCTCAAATTTACTTAACTTATTAATATTAATATATTTTCTTAATTCAAATTTAATTCTGTTTAGGTAAAGCCATGCTAAATCAAAACTATCATAGTCTATACAGTTCTTAGCTGCAGACAACATGATATCAGACCTAAAAATATAATCATCTAAACATTCTAAATAATAAACTTTTTTTCTCTTAAATCATCAGTTAAATCTTCAGTTTTTTCTATATTTAAACCATTTTCTTGAGCCGCAAAATTTTTAGCTACAAGAATTATAACTATCAATATTACTACGACTATTAGAAAACCTAACATAAAAAATCAAATATTGCCTCAGATGCTAGGCGTTTGAGGCGACTGCAACCCTTCCTTATGTCGGAGACATGCATTCCGCAGAGCGTGGAACAAAGTGACAGGATAAGCTGTAGAAACCTACTGCGAGTCTCAAAGAACAACGCAAATGAGGTGATAGTTGGTTTTCCTCCCCAATGATAAAGCTTAATACAGATTAAAACGAGATATTTTTGATGAGAAAAGGCGGTGCAGAAAAAAATTGAGATTGAGTGTAGAAACTCGTTAAAACGATTGATTTTAGATGATAGAGGGATTCAACGAAGAACCGTGGAGCACAGTGAATTAAGACATTCTCGAGCACCACGACAGTCTGAGGCGAATTCCTTTATCGCTAAAAGCGACGTTTTAAAATTACATCATGCCTAGTTGCATCTTCCCCTCCTCCGAAATCATATCCTGATTCCAGGCCGGCTCCCAGACTAGGTCGACTTTGGCGTCTTTGATGCCGTCTATGGCCATAACTTTGGATTGAGCGTCTGCGGCGATGGTTGGCCCCATACCACAACCTGGGGCTGTGAGGGTCATTTGGATAAATACGTCGGTAGTGCCGTCATCTTTGGGATCTAGGGCACAGTCATAGACGAGTCCTAGGTTGACAATATCTACAGGGATTTCTGGGTCAAAGACTTTTTTGAGTTGAAACCATACTTTGTCTTCTAAAGAGGCGTTTTCAAATTCTGCGCTTTCGGCTTCTTTCTCAGCTTTGACTTCTGCGTCTTCTTCGATACCAAGGGCATCAGCATCATCAGTTGAAATACGAGCGAGTCCTGCCTCTGTAGCGACAGTGTAAGAACCTCCCAATGATTGAGTGATAAATACAGCTAATCCAGCGGGCAAGCTGACCGTGTCACCACTAGGGATTTGAATGGCGTCAACGTCTCTGTTTAAAATAATTTCTGATTGCATAAAATAATAAGTGTAAAATGGTTAAATAAATAAATGATATCTGAGCGTTCTTAGGACTCCCCTTTGGCGCAAGGTTCGGCGTCGACACGACTTGCAGCCCCTGGAGTCGTGACAAATGGTCCCCCTTCGAGCGGCGCTTGATGCGCTGAAAAATCAGCATCTGGAATCTCGGACTCTATACCTGCTAGCGGAAAGTCCTTGCGTAGTGGGTAGTGTTCGTAGCCCTCCCACATGAGAATACGGGTCATTTCTGGGTGGTCAATGAACTCTATACCCATCATGTCAAAAATTTCGCGTTCGTGCCAGTTAGCTGTTTTCCAAATAGTGACGGCTGTAGGTACACTCTGACCTTCAGTTACCGCTGCTTTGACTCGGATATGCTGCCTATCGTTGACTGTTGCTAGTTCATAGACAACTTCAAAACGTGGGCTATCATGCAGGTGGTCTACACTTGAGATATCAAGTAGCATCACCATTTTGTGCTCTTTACGTAAGTTCACTAAAATGTCATAGAGCTTTTCTAATTCAACCGTAATACTAAGCTCTCCACGAAAAACAACGACACTTTGAATAGATTCACCCCACTTATCTGTTAGCGCGTCGACTATTTTTTGCTGAGTCGGTGTTGGTTCGGTACTGATTAACTGAGACATAAATTAAGCTAAAGTAAGGCTGCTGATTTGTTATTTGGTGTTTTGCGCAGAGAGTTGTTTGCCTGCTGAACTTTCATTGGCAATTTTATCCTGTAGCTTCATAAGCCCATCAATCAAGGCTTCTGGACGTGGTGGGCAACCAGAGATATAAACATCCACAGGTAAAATTTGGTCTACTCCTTGTAATACAGAGTAACTACGATACATGCCACCACTTGAGGCACACGCTCCCATCGCTATACACCACTTAGGCTCTGGCATTTGATCCCAAATACGCTTCACGGCTACTGCCATTTTATAAGTCACAGTGCCAGCCACAATCATCACGTCACTCTGACGTGGGGAAAAACGCATCACTTCCGCACCAAAACGAGAAATATCATAACGGGCAGCACCTGTACCCATAAGCTCAATAGCGCAACAGGCTAAGCCCATAGGCATTGGCCAGAGTGAATTCTTACGCATCCAATTAATCGCTTCATCGACACGTGTAATGATAACATTACCTTCAATTTTTGAGTCGTAGGCGTAATCTTGAATTGGAGCAGTTTGAGTAGGAGACTTAGGTTCTGCTTGCATGCTAAATAAGTTACACTAGTTAATCTAAAATAGTCAACCGCAATCCGCTCTCATACTTGAGTGAATCTTTGCCCCTCTAGGCAGGTAGTAGCTACCTTATTTTATCACCCCCCAATTTTCGGTCACAAATGGCCACAATACAAAAAATGCTGGACCCACAAGGTTATGTTGAGGTACAGGCCCCCAATAGCGTGAATCTAATGAATTTTGAGTGTTATCACCTATGGCTACATATTCCTGCTTGTCAGGATTAGCTGAATCTTGCAAAAGAAGTTTTTCGACATCATAACCACCTAAGTAATCATTAAACCTTTTACTCTGCGTCAATTGATAGCCTCTATTTGCTGCATATAAACCTTGCGCTTGCATCACTCTTTGGATGCCAAATTCAGAAGCTTCTTGGTCGTTAATTATTAGTTTACCTCCAGGTTTAATGCTGATGGTGTCTCCTGGTACAGCTACCAAGCGTTTAATGTAATTATCCCCACCTTGTTGATCAGTAAAGTTACCTTGGCTCTGAGCTATTTTCCCTTTGATTCCTAGTGTATCAAACACAAAGACTTCACCTCGCTTAGGCGCACGAAAATGATAGCTCACCTTATCCACTATAATCATATCACCAGTATCTACATAACCACGAATGATAGTGTCTCCAGTTTTGTAGATAGTATTAGGTGTAGGCCTAAACCCTAAATCTTTGGTTAAAACATTTTTACTTATAGGTAGAGTAATCGTTCTTCCATCACTGAGTTTAATATCTGTTCTAATGAGAAACTTGAATTTCATGTATTGCTGAATACTCACTACACTGCAATCAGATTTAGCGATATGATTAAAATAGGCTCGTCCGTGTGTTAAACGCTCTGATAACCTCACTAGAGGGTTAGGTATTTCCTCTGGAGAGAGTGCCTGACCATGTATCCCGTACAATGTCGGCTGCATTGAGCCTGTAGGGATTCTGAATGGTTGTAGTAAGAAAGCTTTGAGTGAAAATATCACAAACAAGGCGAGGAGAAACTCTTCTACCTGTACATGTAAGAAATTACCGAAAACTCCAAACTTACGGTTCCACTTTTCATTAAGCTTCCTCAGCCTAATAAGAGCTTCTTTTAATTCATCGGAATCGCCTTCACTCCCTTTATGCTGTTTACTAAGTTCAGCTAATGTATCTCGACGCGACGTTAATTCTGCAAAATCACCCGTACTAATACGGTCTTTTTCATAATTGAGCAATTTACAAGCCAGAGCAAGTTGCTCTTTAATATTAGCTTTTATTTTTTTACTCAAAACAGTTAGTGAATAGACGGATAGGTTTTAGCCGCCTTGAAATTAAAAGCATTTAATTAATGCCCTTCTTTTGCGTGATGATCATCATGTGAATCACCATGCTCTTTGTGGTCGTCATGTGCGTCATGACCTTTATCGTGTGAATCACCATGTTTGTCATGATCGCCGTGATCATCATGTGAACCATGAGCCTCAAATAGACGTTTAGATCCTGGTACTAATTTGCCGTCAGCGTCATACGTGTCTTCCCAACTGTGTGAATCACAAGCAGTAAAGAAAAATAAACAAACAAAACTAAATAATAAGGAGATAAAAGGCTTCATAAATGGATACAAAAAATATGTCCTCAATAACTACACCACATCTGTGAAAAATCAACCCAAAAACCAAGTTTTGAACAAAGCAAAGTTGAAAAAGGCTCGCTTTGCCCAAAAACCCGCTTTATTAATAAGTCGCTTTAAGGGACTGTTGAAAGTCTAGTGATGATGAGCCCGTTAGTTAATTTTTCCATAAGCAAGAAGTAATCGTTAGCGTGTATAGACATACCGCTAAGAGAACGACACAGCTTATGGCAAAAGAAACAACGGTTACCTTCACTCAATTTCAAGTCAACTTTGTTGAATTGAAGAAACTTTAAAACTTTTACTAACATGGTCATGATTAGTAGACTTTCAACAGCCCCTTAAATAAATTTACGCCTAAATATTTCTACCTCTATGAAACACACACAAGCTCTGAAAAATATTATTCTCTTTGATTTAGATGGAACTATATTACAACCAGATACCCAACTACTCTTTTGCCATTGGGTTTTAAAACAACAGCCTTGGAGAATTATCCTCGTTTTTATTTACTTACTTTTACTACCTTTAGGCCTAATTATAAAAACAGCTGGACTTAAGCGACTCTTCCTCGTCTATCTAGCAGGTATTAAGCAAGGGCAGTTAGAGGAACTTGTGCAAAGCTTTTGTGATCATTACATCCCTCGTATTTGTTACCCTACAGTACTACGCCGTATTCAAGAGCATAAGTTACAAGGGAAGACACTCATCCTCTCCTCTGCTAGCCCTCAATGGTGGGTGACTATTATCGGTGAAAAACTAGGATTTGATGCCAGTTTTGGGACACAGGTTGAACTTAAGCAAGGTTCTCTATTCCCTGAAATACCGCAAGGCAATCATAAGTCAGAGCGCAAAATTGAAGTCCTCAATGCTTATTTTGCTCAGCAATCACTCATCAAGGCTGGTGAGCCTTGGCAAGTCGCTCATGCTTATTCTGATAGTTCTGCGGATCTGCCGATGCTAGAGTCAGCTGCTCAAGCGACACTTATCCATCCTAGTGCCAAGCTCCAAGCTTACAACCAAACTCACGATAAATCATGGGAGCAATTATTCCCTAAACCTCATATTAAAGGCGTGAATCTCATCATTCATAACCTCCTCTGTCTTATAGGTGCTGGTGAAGGTTGGTATAACGATTGGAAAGCCTTACTTCTCGATAAAATTGTTCCTAAATAATTCCACCGTGAATTAATGGTATTGTGAAAACTCAGTTACTCATCCCTGGCAAGCCTAAATTGGCTTACGCTCAAACTGGCTGTGACTTTTATTTAAAGCGCCTTAAGCCTTACGGTAACTACGAGTTAAACTGGCTCAAAGAAAGCGCACAAAAACACCCTAGTGAACAATTGCTCAATGCTAGCGAAGGTTGGGTAAGAATCGCTATTGATGAACGAGGTAAGAGCTACACTACCGAAGAGTTCTTAGCTCTAACTCAAGAACTGCAGCATGACCCTGAACACCGCCACAAAAAAGGGCTGTGTTTTCTCATTGGTTCTGCTAATGGGCATATGGCTGAGCTACGCCAAAAAAGTGACGAAATCATTAATGTCGCACCTTGGGTCTTGCAACATGAACTTGCATTGCTTATGTTACTTGAACAGCTCTATCGTATTGAGAGCTTAAAGGCAGGCTCACCTTACCATCGTAAATGACGCTTATTTGCCACTAGCTATTTAACTACTTTTTCTTAAATTCATGGAATCTAACGCTCCTATTGGCATTGTTGCCGGCAAAGGTCTCTACCCTAAGCTTCTTTTGCAAGCTATCAAGATTCTTGCCCCGAACCGCACACGCTTTGTTATCGGCTTTAAGGGGGAAACAGACCCTGACTTACGCCATGATTGCGAAGTTCTCTACTGGTTTAATGTCGGTCAATTAAGCAAACCTATTCGCACCCTTAAAAAAGCCAACGTCAAGGAAGTCATCATGGCTGGGCAAATCACCCCTAACAATCTATTTAAATTACGTCCTGATTTACGAGCTCTCAAGCTCCTATCTAAGCTTAAAGAGACTAATGCTGATAGTTTATTTGGAGCTATTGCAGACGAACTAGAATCATCAAGCATTCATGTATTGCCTGCTATCACTTATATGGAGAACTACCTCACGACAGAGGGACACCTATTTGGGCCTAAACCTAAGGCAAAAGCCATCGAAGATATCACTTACGGTTACAGTGTAGCACAAAAAACAAGTTCTCTTGATATCGGTCAAACTTGTATCGTGAGAAATGGCACTATCCTTGCTGTTGAAGCTTTTGAAGGCACTAATGATTGTATCACTCGTGGTGGAGCACTAGGGCATGGTAAAAATGTCACCATGGTTAAGGTCGCTAAACACAATCATGACTTTAGATTTGATGTGCCAGTTATTGGGGCTACTACAGTCAAGAAATGTGCCGAAGCAGGTATTAACACCATCGCTCTCGAAGCTGGACGTACGCTGATACTTGAACCAGAGGCCATGAAAGAAATGGCCAAAGAGCGCAAAATCAGCATCTATGGCATCAAATCTAGTGTAGGTTAAACCTCTTCACTAAGGAGGCTGAGTTCGTGATACTTACCCTTCTTGTCGAGTAACTCTTGGTGAGTCCCCTGCTCAATCACTACTCCTTTGTCTAAGACATAGATTTTATCCGCTTTTTCCACCGTAGAAAGACGGTGCGCAATGACAAAGGCAGTACGCTTATCTAGAAGTTTTTCTAAGCCTTCTTGAATCAGTTTTTCTGTAGTGTTATCCACACTCGAAGTGGCTTCATCTAAAATGAGAATAGGTGGATTCTTGAGAAACGCACGCGCCATAGATATACGCTGTTTCTCCCCTCCTGATAGTTTAACCCCTCTTTCTCCAATCTGAGAATCGAGTTGATCAGGTAAGTCTCTGACAAATACAGCAGCATGCGCTACCTCTAAAGCCTGCCAAAGTTCTTCGTCCGTGGCGTCTTGATTAGCTAAATAGAGATTCTCTCTCACGGTACCGTTAAAGAGGAATGGATCTTGGCTCACATAACCAATTTGCTCACGCAATGAAGGTTTATTGAGCTGGTTAATCTCTTGTCCATCTACGGTAATTGAACCCTGTGTGTATTCATAGAAACGAGTGAGTAAATTCACAATCGTTGACTTACCTGCTCCTGTCGTCCCCACCAGCGCGATCATTTCCCCAGGTTCGGCAACCATATCAATATTACTTAGAGTTTTTTCCCTCTCTAAATACTGAAAACTCACATTATCAAACACCACTCTCCCTCTAACAGGCTGCTCAATGAGCTCACCATCAAAGGCATTAATCTCATCATCATGATCCAAAATCTCAAACACACGTGCCGCAGCGGCTCTAGCTGACTGCGCCATTTGATTGAGTTGATGTAATTTAGTTACAGGTTCATAAAGAGACGGTATAATCGCAAAGAATGGAAATAATATAGAAGCATCCGTAATATCACCAGAAATCAAACGTTGAGCACCCACAAATAAGACTAATACAGAACCCACGCTATTAAGAAATGCCATCGAAGGAGAATATAAAGCCCACGCTCTCATGACCTTAAGTGTGGCTTTACTGACTTTTTCTGTAGCTTCTTCAAACCTAGTCGACTCCTTTGCCTCAGCGGCATACGATTTAATTTGCTGAATCCCTGATAAATTGTCATTGAGGATAGAGTTCATCTCTCCTGTCAGCTTCTTGACCTCTGAGTATCTGTAACGTGCATTGCGACTGTACATTAATGCGCCAACAGCAAGAAATGGCACTGGAGCTAACGCCGCCCAAGCCATTGATGCATCTTTATAAAATAAATAGATACTTACACCTGCAATTTGCAAAATAGCAATCAACCCTTGCTCTAAACCATCTACCATTAGACGCTCCATCGCAGGCACGTCTTCTAAAACTCGTGTCATCGTGTCCCCTGTACGCTTATTATCAAACCAACGCATAGGTAATGCCTGCAATTTACGATACAGTTGATTACGTAAATCTTTAATAGCTCTTTGTTCAAAAGTGTTGTTGATAAGTATGCGCAGATAGTTAAATAGCCCACGTAAAAAGAAGGAAGCAAAACCAATAAGTGTATAAGGTATTAGTTTTGCATAATCTCCATCAGTGATGACTTCTGATACTATTCTCTGAGTCATTTCAGGGAATATGAGTAACATCAATGTCATAAGTATTGAGCAACCAAACAGTGCTGCCGCCAACAGCTTATATTTAGCCATGGCTGAAAAAATTCTCCACACTTCTTGCATGGGCACAGCTTAGATGAAAATCACTGCTTGGCAATCATGATTTAACAGTTTTTTATCAGATTCTAGAAGCTGAACTAAGCAATCAAGATGCGTCTTTTGAAAAGCGTTTTATACGCCTCTACCAGAATCACTATTTCTAGTAGTAATGAGCTCAGCCCTATAATCACTAATAACCAATTTTTCTGCTCTATCCAAGACAAGTCAGAGCCTAAAGCATTAAAAAAGATTTGCTGAATCATCGCCCAAGCAGGCAAAATAAGCATAAATACAGCTGGAATGATAATCAGTAATTTGCGCCACCCTTGCAATACATCACGCTTTTTCAGCCAGACGAGCACTACAATAAATGCTAAACCTCCTAAGAGCTGATTAATAGCCCCAAATAACGGCCAGAGAATTAGCCCTCCCGTTCCCATAGGTAATTCAGGCTTAGCTCTTAAACAGGCCAAAACAAAGGCAAATGAAACCGCAATTGTCGTCGCTACATATTTATTAGTGAGCCAAGTCAGTCTTAATGGTTTAGGTTCTTTGAGATTGTTTTGGGTGAGGCTATTTTCTTTGCGCCAGTTAATCTGCCCAATTTCTTGAATCACATACCTTTGTAGGCGACAGGCCGAATCTAGAGTTGTAGCCGCAAATGAAGCGACAAAAACCCCCATCAAAGCCCTACAGGCTTCGATAGGTAAACCTAGGCTCAAAAACCAATTTGAGGAGCCATCCACAAAGGCAGAAACTTTAGCAGCCAATCCTTTGGCGCTCAACCAGTCTCCATAACGATGACTCCATGCTTCTTGTCCAAACACCCAACCATCATCTTGAGTAAAAATACCTAAGCCCAATCCAGCGCAACAAGCCATAATCACAAGTACAGCCAAAAAGCCTTCCATAAGCATAGATCCATAACCAATAAACTGAGCATCTGTTTCGCAACGCAACTGCTTAGATGATGTGCCTGAAGCCACCAAACAATGAAACCCTGACACAGCTCCACAAGCGATGGTGATAAATAGAAATGGCAGTATCGCTGGTAACATTTTAAGGTCAGCATTTGGCTCAATCATGGGCGCTGCTAAACTCAAGCTATGCGTCACACCAGAGTTATTAATATCTAAACCGGTAAAGGACACGACCACGAGCCCCACCACCATCAGTAATAAAATAACACCCAACTGTAAGGCATTGATAAAATCTCGTGGTTGCAACAAGACCCAAACTGGCATAATTGAAGCAATCCAGCAATAAACCAAAAGTGCGATTACCCACCACAAGGTGCTCTGAGAAGACAGCCACAGGTTAGCCGCCTCAATCCATGGTATTTTAGCCAAAAATACCATACTAAGCATAATCATTAAGCTAATAAAAGCGGGAATAAATAACCTCACTTTACCTTGTTTAATGAGAACTCCCACCCCTATTGCTAAAGGGATTTGAATCAGACACGGTATAATTGCCTGAGGAAACTGTCTAAAAATAGCCGCAATAACTAAGCCAAAAATAGCGAGCACAATCGTAATCGCAAACAGCAGGATAAATAAGAAACAGTTTTTAGCCCTGACCCCTATAAGTCTACCTGCTATCTCACCTAATGTTTGGCCTTTATTTCTTAATGAAATCACCAGTGATGAAAAATCCTGCAACGCTCCAATAAAAATAGAGCCAAACATTACCCACAACAAGGCTGGCAACCACCCCCATATCACAGCTAAAGCAGGGCCAACAATAGGACCTGTACCAGCGATAGAGGTGAAGTGATGCCCAAACACCACCCACTTGGAAGACGGTACATAATCTTGTCCATCTTCTAATTCTATTGCAGGAGTTTGGCGCGTTGAATTTAGCTTGAAAATATTTTTGGCTAACCACGTTCCATAAATTTTGTAAGCAAAAATAAATAAAATAGCACAAGCTAATACGATAAATAATACGGTCACACAAATTAACTATCTAAAAACTGAATCAAAAACAACTTTGTTGTTGTAAAAAAAGTCTTATTTGCTAGTTTTCGTTGTCTTATATACCTTTTATTTATATGAAAAAAATATCATTATTCCTTGCCAGTGCAGTCTCCCTGTTGCTCTTCACTCAATGTAATTCAGCAACATCATCGGAAGCTGCTATTAAACAAGATTGCTCAAAAGAAGTGTGTTGTGCGCCACTTGCTAATATTGACGAGAGTCAACCGCTTACTTTCCAAGGCTGCCCAGGTGGCGTAGGTGAAGGAAAGCACATCGTGCTCATTGCAGCAGACCATGAGTACCGCTCAGAAGAGACTATCCCCGCTCTTGCTCGTATTCTTGCTAAGACTTATGGGTTTAAATGCACAGTACTTTTCTCAGTAGATGAAGAAGGTTATTTAAAAGCTGGCTATTCTAACATCCCTCACATGGATAAGCTCAACGAAGCTGATTCATTAGTTCTTTTTGCTCGTTTTCTAGATTTACCAAATGAGCAAATGGCACCTCTTATTAATTACTTAAAAGCTGGCAAACCTATTCTATCTTTACGTACCTCAACTCATGCTTTTAATAACGGAGGCAAAGGAACCTATGCTCACCTTGACTGGAAAGCTAAAGACACCAATTTTGGTCGTCAAATTGTAGGCGAAGGCTGGGCTGGTCACTACGGAACCAACCACAAGCAAAGCACCCGTTTGGACATTGTTCCTGAACAAGCTAACCATCCTATTTTAACT
>DGJT01000037.1 GCA_002387565.1 Akkermansiaceae bacterium UBA4589
GCCCAATACATAATGCTTAGTGACACCATATTTAAGGCAGCGAGGTCCACCAGCGTTGGTAGCTAAGTTACCACCAATGGAGCATTCTTTAAGCGAGGCAGGATCTGGTGGGTAATACCACCCTAAATCAGCCACAGCTTCTTGTAAATCACCAGTTATAACGCCTGGCTCGACTACTGCTACGCCATCTTGTGGATTAATTTCCACAATATTCTGCATTTTGAAGACGGATAAGACAATACCTCCATCGACAGGCACACACCCACCCACATAACCTACACCAGCTCCACGAGTGGTGACAGGTACTTTGTGCTCATTAGCAAATCTTAATACCGCAGAAACTTCCTCTGTAGTTTTAGCAAAGATGACGACTTCTGGCATCGCCTCTGCGTACCATTTATCTGAGGAGTGTTCAGTGAGAACAGCTCCATCCACACTCATCTCCAAGTGCCCAAGTTGATTTTGTAATACGCTAAGCCAATTTACCTGATTCATTGCACAATGGTAGGTTGACCCAAATGACCATAAATCCCCACTGGAGTGGCTATAATGACTTCAGGTTTTTCGTTAAAAGTGAGCTTAATACTGCTATACAAAGTATTAAGCTGTTGCCAACGACCTTGTAATTTAAATTGCACCACAGTTCTATGTGAATTGAGCTTACAAGTCATCTCCCAACCTTTACCTTTAGGCTTTAAACTCACTTCAGGAGATTTAGCTACTTGTGGCTTAAAATTAGTATTAAGTGGTGGTAGGATGGCCTTTTGACTATAGAAATAACGCTTGAGCTTATTGGCTACTTGATCTTTGTTACCTAATACTGCTGTTGATCTCCAAAAAGCCTGACCTTGGGATTTATTATATTTCATCCCTAATTGTCGGCTCAAAATCACTTGCTCTAAAATTTCCTCAGCATCACGTCCCGGTTCTTTAGCACTAAAAATACGGTCAACATCTAAACCAGGCCAAATAGGAACATTGCTCTGAGTTGCCCACCAGCGCATCAATTTATAAAAACTTTGCTCTGAATCAATGGCCCAATAAAGTTGTGGGCTTAAGTAATCTACCCAACCTAATTTTGCCCATTTAAGTGAGTCACAAGCTAAATGATCATAGGAACTGACCTGCGCATCTGTACCAGCAGGGACACCAGGTCTCCATATCCCAAATGGACTAATGCCAAACCTGACCCAAGGTTTTCTTGCTTTTATTTTAGCTGCGACACTTTGGATGAAAATATCAATATTTTCACGCCTCCAAGCTTCTAAATCCTTATTACCACCTGTAGTTATATACCTCTGGTACTCAGCTTTGTCTGGAAATGGATCTTTGATATTTTTATCTTCATCAAATGATGGGTAAGGATAAAAATAATCATCCATATGCACACCATCAATATTATAGCGACTAACCATATCATCAATGACATCGACCACCCAACGACGATTACCTACATAACTAGGGTCTAACCACAGTTTGTTCCCTACCCTTTTAAATACTAAATCATTACGCTTAGAAAAATGATCAGAGCTTACTGGGTTATTAACATTGGTAAGGGCTCTAAATGGATTGATCCAAGCATGCACCTCAATACCTCTACGGTGGGCTTCTTCTATGCAAAAAGCCAGCGGGTCGTAGCCCGGTGATTTACCCATCTTGCCTGTTAGCCAATGAGACCATGGCTCTAATTTAGAAGAATAAAGGGCGTCACCCTGAGTCCTTACTTGAAAAAAAATGGCATTTAAATTGAGGTGCTGGCAATTATCTAGCAAAGCTATCAACTCTTGCTTTTGTTTTCTTTCAGATAAACCAGCCTTGGACGGCCAATCTAAATTATAAACAGAAGTTACCCAAGTGGCGCGAAGCTCTCTTTGTATAGCTGGAACAGCTTCTGATGACTGCGCATTGAGATGCGCAGTCGCAATACTCGCGACCAAGCAGAGTAATTTAACTGAGCAACAGAACCTCATCATGATAATAACCCTTAAGAGTCTTACTCTGCAGGGTTGAGGCTAGCTAACTCAGGGGCTAAAAATAGACCATTTTTACGAATGAGTTCACCATCAAAATAAATCTCTCCCCCTCCACAAGCTTCTGTCTGCATACAGACTAAATCCCAATGCACTTGTGAACGATTGCCATTGTCTGCCACCTCGTACGCTTGACCAGGTGTGAAATGGAATGAACCGCCAATTTTCTCATCAAAAAGGATATCACGAATAGGCTGCTGAATGACTGGGTTAACCCCTAAGGCAAATTCACCAATATAACGTGAACCTTCATCTGAATCTAAAATACGATTTAAAGCAGCGGTTTTTTGTCCCGCTTGAGCATCAACAATCTTGCCTTTTTCGAAAGTTAAAACTACATCATCAAAAGCAATGCCTTGATAAATAGATGGAGCATTATAACTCACCACCCCCTCTACAGAATCCTTGACTGGCGCTGTAAATACTTCTCCATCAGGAATATTGCGTAAACCGCAACATTCAATAGCAGGTATATCCTTAATCGAAAATGTAAGGTGAGTTCCAGGTCCTTTGATTTCAACCTTGTCAGTTTTATTCATTAACGCCTTAAGAAACTCCATACCAGGCAATAAACTAGCATAATCATAGGTACACACTTTGAAAAAGTAATCCTCAAAATCACCCGTACTCATACCCGCTTGTTGAGCCATAGCTGGTGTAGGCCAACGTAATACCACCCATTTAGTACCATTGACACGCTCATTCATAGATGGACGCAGTGCTTTCATAGCGAGCTTCATGTTCTCTGCAGGTACAGAACTTAATTCTGCAATATTATGACTACCTCGAAAAGCAATATAAGCGTCCATAGCCTTAAATTGAGCTACATCAAGCTCATTAATAAGCTCATATTGAGACTCTGTAGCCCCTGTTAGCATTTCTTTATTCAAAGCTGTGTGAATGACTCTAACTAAAGGGTCAGCACCTACAGCTCGAATCTCACGAATAAGAGCCACACCTAAAGCGTCAGGCACTTCTGCTAAGTCTAACATCACTTTCTCTCCTGCCTGAACAGTACAAGAGTAATGGACTAATTGCTTAGCTAATTTTTGGTAACGTGGGTCTATAGTCATTTATTTTACTTTTCTATATTTTGAGAAGCAACTTGAATCTGGTTCGGCAGGCAGACTTGCCTTCCAAGCTTCGAGCTCTTTTTTGAATTTTTCTGCAATCTCAGGGTGCTCAGCTTTAAGATCGTTCTTTTCGTAAATATCGACAGTTAAATCAATAAGCTCAATATAACTACTATCATTATTAGCAAGTAACTTCCATTGACCATCAGATACTGCATAGTTAATGCGCTGACCAGCTACTGTTTCCTTAATAATTCCTTTCCAAAATAAAAGCTTCTCACGTTTAACTATTGGCTCACCTAAAAGCACTGCTGTTTGATCCACTCCATCTGATTCATACCCTTCAGGTAGTTTTGCACCAGCAACATTCACAAAAGTAGG